>NZ_JBFRIY010000023.1:0-63830 GCF_041468565.1 Shewanella sp. 10N.286.54.B9 | reverse complement strand
ATTTTTACTGTGTTGTAGACTATTTGTGGAGAATAACTAAACGGCATAGCCTCCGCCTTGTCAAAATAGCCAATAAACTGCGGCAAAAACAACCGTGAAAGATCCACAGCCCCTAAATATGCAGCAAGACTAACTGTTCTCGACTAGAGTTATTCTACTATCCCAATTCATAAAAAGTCTGCTCAAACCCAAGTTAGCGATGTGTAGTCCCTCACTCTATGAGTGAGGCTAAGGCTTTATTAAGGAAGATAAGGTTGGTTTATGACAGACATTGAAGAAGCTTTAGCATTAATAGCCGCACCTTGTACTGATGAACATTTTTTCCCTAAAGCATTAAAAGCTTTAGCCTTAATAACACAATGTCGCTGGGCTGCTTTTGGCCGTCCATCGAGCAAGCAAGGCTTAGGTGAGGTAGTCGCATTTTGCGATGGTAAAAAGAGTTTGCCAAGCTTTGAATTTAAGATGGCAGACTCACCCTGTGAACAAATGTATTTGCAATGCTCTCATCGTCGTCACCTCATTTATAATAATCTGCAAAAATATTTCCCTAATTTCGAGTTAATCCAACGACTCGGTGCTCACAGCTACCAAGCAGAGCTGATCCTAGATAATGAGGGACAACCTTTTGGCCATATTTTTGTTCTAGACACCCACCCTCAAGAAGAAAATGATAAATCGAACAAATTTTTTCGGCTATTGGCGCAACGAATTGGTGTTGAATACCATCGGCATATTGTTGTTAAAGAACTGCAGAGAAACCGAGAAATGATATCGTCTTCAAAACAGTTCATGTCGTTCGTGGATACCAATTACTACTATCAAGTCGTTTCAAAAGGCTATGAATCTCTATTCGACAAGGATTCTGATGAAATCAATGGTAGCCATGTAGCAGAACTGCACGGGCAAGCTATTTTTGAGTCGAAAATACAACCGCTACTCGATCGGTGTTTCTCAGGTGAGGAGCTTATTGATCAGATCTGGGTTCACCCTCCTTCGCAAGATAAAGCAATTTTTATCAATGTGCATCACAACCCTTATTACGATGCCAACGGCGTCATTAAAGGTGCCATTATCTCGGCGCATAATATTACTGAGATCCAACAAGCTAAAGAGAGAATTGAGTACCTAGCAGATCATGACTGTCTAACGGGTCTAGCAAATAGACGGAGTTTATTTTCACAAATAGATTGTCGATTGAAAGCCATTAAATCTGATAGAAAAAAAATTGCGATTGTTTACCTTGATCTTGATAATTTTAAAAAAATTAATGACAACTTTGGCCATAACACTGGTGACTTAGTGCTAAAGAAAGTTGCTGAGATCCTAAAAGCCACAGCCAATAATGCAGATACGATTGCAAGAATGGGAGGAGACGAATTTATCATCGTCACCGACGTAGTCTGTGACCAAACAAGTCATGTTACTTTGAGGGGATTTGGTGAAAAAATCGCCCAAGCACTGAATCGGACAGTGTTAATTGAGGACTGCACGATTAAGATAAGTGCCAGTATAGGCACCCACTTAGTGACAGATTACTCAGCTGCAGCCTCTTCACACATCAATCAAGCCGACAGCAATATGTTCAGAGCGAAATCTGGCTCACGGCTTGCGCAATAATAGCAAATACCATTTACGACAATGCTCGGAACATTTATGACTTGAGTACCGATAGCAATGCTAGTGGCTCTGTGATTATAGCCTTAGGCTTGGCAGTAATAAGCTTATCGGCACTATGAGCTCCATAGCTTACCCCTACTGCATCAATGCCCGCATTGTTAGCCATGTTTAAGTCATGCAGAGAATCGCCGACCATCAGCGCTCGTTCGGGGGCTACTTTTAGTTGTTCTAAAAGCTCGTGCAGCATATCAGGGTTGGGTTTACTTTTCGATTCGTCGGCGCAGCGACTAGATTCAAAATGATGACCTAAGCCAGTTTCTGCTAACACACGATTTAAACCGTTTCGGCCTTTCCCCGTCGCCACCGCCATACGGTAGTTTCTTGCAGCCAATTCAGTTAGTAGTCTTTCGCTACCATCAAATAGCGGGCTTGGCGTGGTATTGAGCGTTAAGTAATGGTCTTTGTATGATGCAATCATTGGAACAAAGTCAGCTTTATCTAACAGAGGGTAAAGTGTCTTAAGTGCTTCATCCATCGACAAACCAATAATGTCACGCACAGCTTGTTCACTTGGAATACTCATCGATAGTGAGCCAGCCATTTGCTGCATGCAGGTAACAATTTTACCGACAGAATCCATCAGGGTTCCGTCCCAATCAAAAATAACTAACTCGTAGGGTTTCATACTTTTTTAAGCTTACTCAAAGTTGATTCTAAGATAGGGTCTAGAGGCGCTTTAACCTGCATCACTTCATCGGTGTCCGGATGAATAAATCGCAGCTGCGCGGCATGCAAGAACAAACGGTTTAATCCATGGGCACGCATAGAGTCATCGAATTTCTGTTCACTGTATTTCTCGTCACAAGCAATAGGATGACCAGCATATTGGCAATGCACGCGAATTTGGTGAGTACGACCGGTAATTGGACTTGCCTGTACCAGTGTTGCATCGCTATAACGCTGCATAATTTTAAAGCGGGTTTCAGATTCTTTACCCTCTTTATTCACTCTTACAATACGTTCGCCAGACTTAAGCGTCAGCTTTAATAATGGTGCTTTGACTGCCTTATCATGCTTTTGCCATTCACCTCTAACAAGCGCAAGGTAATCCTTTTGCATTTTCTTATAGCGAAGCTGATCATGCAGGTGTTTAAGTGCACTGCGTTTCTTGGCAATTAATAACAGGCCAGATGTATCTTTATCTAAGCGATGTACCAATTCTAAAAATTTTTGTTGGGTTCGCAGCGATCGCATCGCTTCAATCACACCAAAATCAACACCGCTACCACCATGCACAGCAATACCTGACGGTTTATTCAGCACGATAATGAATTTGTCTTCGTAGATTATTCGGTTTTCAAGCTGAGACACTTTGGTTAGTTTTGCCGACGGCCCAGGTCTACCTTCAGACTCAGAGACGCGCACAGGAGGGATACGAACCACATCGCCATCTTGTAATTTGTACTCTGGTTTAATGCGCTTTTTATTAACCCTAACCTCGCCTTTTCGTACAATCCGATAGATCATACTTTTTGGCACGCCTTTCAATTTAGTTAATAAAAAATTATCTATACGCTGTCCGGTATGGTCTTCATCAATGGTAACCATTCGAACTTCTACTTTTGGAGATGGAGTATTCATGCTGCGCCGCTATGTGTTTCGTTGCGACGTATTGTACAACAAGTGAAAAGAATTGTGCCTTTTCAATTGCTGATTTTATCTATTATTGCTATATTTCTCCGGCTAGCGGGGATAATTAGTGGATAAAGTGTTCACAAGTCCCCCGAGCAATACGTTAAAGCATGAGACTAAAAATGTTTACAGTTTGATAGTAAATAATTGATTTACAGGTCGTTGTATCAATAAAAAGGTCAATAAGTGGACCTTCACGACTAAATCAAAACGTAAACCCAACTTACAACTGGTTTCTCTGCTCTAAACGCCCCAATTTCGAAGAATAATTTTAACTCGTCGTCAGACGCTACCATTTCGAATTGGCATTACTGGAAAGTATTTTAAGAATTTATGGGGTTGGTTGACGTTTTCACAACGAATTCCTTGTTTTTGTAAACATTAAAAAATAAGCCATAAATAGGATGCGACACGCAGAGAATGCGTCTAACAGCAAATGCGCACCTTGCCTAGAGACTGGCCGTGAGGTCCTGTTTTTTAATCCTAGGCCCGTAATGCAGTGAAAGAAGTATCGTTTGATGACCTTTATAAAGAAGAATTAAGTCATCATGAAACGGATGTTAATCAATGCGACTCAATCTGAAGAGTTGCGCGTAGCCCTAGTTGATGGGCAACAATTATACGATCTTGATATTGAAAGCCCAGGTCACGAACAGAAGAAAGCCAATATCTATAAAGGGACGATCACTCGAGTTGAGCCGTCTTTAGAAGCTGCTTTTGTTGATTATGGCGCTGATCGCCATGGTTTCCTGCCACTTAAAGAGATCGCTCGCGAATATTTCCCTAAAGGTTACTCTTTTCAAGGCCGTCCTAACATTAAGGAAGTGGTTAAAGAAGGCCAAGAAGTCATCATTCAAATTGATAAGGAAGAGCGTGGCAATAAAGGCGCTGCACTAACAACCTTTATCAGTCTTGCGGGTTCTTACTTAGTCTTAATGCCAAATAACCCACGTGCTGGCGGTATTTCTCGTCGTATCGAAGGTGATGAGCGTACAGAGCTAAAAGCAGCATTATCTGAACTTGATATTCCACAAGGTATGGGTTTAATCGTTCGTACAGCCGGTGTCGGTAAAGATCCAGCAGAGCTAAAGTGGGACTTAAAGGTTCTACAGCATCACTGGGCTGCGATTAAAGAAGCTGCAGAAAGTGCACCAGCTCCTTTCCTAATCCACCAAGAAAGTAATGTGATTGTTCGTGCTATTCGTGACTACTTACGTCGTGATGTTGGCGAGATCCTCATTGATCACCCACGTATATATGAGCAAGCTAAAGAGCATGTTTCATTGGTACGTCCAGACTTTGTTGAGCGTATTAAACGTTACGAAGCTGAAGTTCCGCTATTTACTCACTTCCAAATCGAAACGCAGATTGAATCCGCGTTCCAACGTGAAGTGCGTTTACCTTCTGGCGGTTCAATTGTTATTGATCCAACAGAAGCGCTAACGTCTATCGATATTAACTCTGCCCGTGCAACTAAAGGTGGAGATATTGAAGAAACGGCACTGAACACTAACTTAGAAGCTGCTGATGAGATTGCACGTCAATTACGTCTACGCGATCTAGGTGGTTTGGTGGTTATCGATTTCATCGACATGACCCCTGTTCGCCATCAACGTGAAGTTGAGAAGCGTATGCAAGATGCAGTACATCATGACCGAGCACGCGTCCAATTAGGCCGTATCTCACGCTTTGGTTTGATGGAAATGTCACGTCAGCGTCTACGTCCTTCCCTAGAAGAGTCTGCCGCTCACCTATGTCCACGTTGTCACGGACAAGGCACCATTCGTGGTACTGAATCACTTGCACTATCTATCTTACGCTTGATGGAAGAGGAAGCGATTAAAGAGAATACTTCGCAGATTGAAGCGATTGTACCTGTTGATGTCGCAGCCTTCCTGTTGAACGAAAAGCGTAAAGCGATTCGCATCACTGAAGAGCGCCACAATGTTGAAGTGTATGTGATCCCAGATCCAAACATGACAACACCAGATTATCGTGTTGTTCGTCATCGTAAAGATGATCAGATCAGCGAATCTAGCTACAAGCTGCTTGAGCAAGAAGAAGCCAAGCTATATGAACCTCGCAAGCTTGAGCGCGCTGCACCGCCACAGCCAGCACTAAAAGGTTTCTCTTCACCGAAAAAAGTAGCACCCGTTGAAGTCGAGGCAAAACCTGCACCGGCTAAACCTGCCGAGCCAGGTCTATTTGCTAAGATTGCCGCTGCAATCAGTTCGCTATTCTCTAGCAATGAAGAGCCTAAAGTTGAGCCGAAAAAGCAAGACAAGGGTAATCGTAACGGTCAGTCACGTAACAATAACCGTCGTAACAATAATCGTCGTAATGATCCTCGTCGTAACCGCAACGAAGGCCGTAACGAAAATCGTAATGACAGTGAGCAAAATAAAGACAAGCGTAATAAGAGCAATCGAAATGACGCTAACGACAACCGCTCTAAAGCTCAGGATGAAAATAAACGTCCACAGCGCAATGAGAAACCTCGTAAGCAAGTAGAAGCTAACAAGGAAAATGTCGAGCCTAAGCAAGAGGCCGCAAGAGAGCGTCGTCAACGTCGTAACATGCGTCGTAAAGTGCGTGTAAGCAACGAGCAAGAAGAAGTAAAAGAAGTTGTAGCAAATACTGCCGCGCCAGTGCAAGCAAAAGCTGACGATAAGCCGGCTCGTCCTAAGCGTCAGCCTCGTAAGCCTAAAGCGAAGGTTGAAGCGGTTGAAGCGGTTGAAAGCACTGAAGTGACTACAGAGGTTGCAGCTAATGTAGAAACTGTCGCAAATGATAAAGCAGCTAATACTGAAACAAGTTCAGCGAAACCAGTCACACCGAAAGCCGAGTCAGTATCTGCGCCTGTCGAAGCAACTGAAGCCGCTGACGTTGAGCAAACGTCTGCAGATGATAAATCTCGCGAGCCTCGTGAAGGTCAACGTAGAAGTCGTCGTAGTCCTCGTCACCTTCGCGCTGCAGGTCAACGCCGTCGTCGTGATGAAGATACTCAGCAAGGTGATGAAAATAGCTCAGAAGCTGTATTTACTCCCAATGAAGAGATTGAATCAGTGCAAGCGATAGAAGCTCATGTTGAAGCACCTGTCGCACCGGTTGTTGCTGAAGCTAAAGTTGAAACGACTGAAGCTGCTCAAGTCGAAGTAGTTGTTGAAGCTAAAGAAGAAAAAGCACAGCCAGCAAAAGCCAACTCTGTAGCTAGTTCATCTGCGATGAATACTTCGCCTGCTTTCAAGCCTACTGCGAATGTTAAGCCGCAACCGGTTTCAGCGCCAGAAGCTAAAACAGTTGAATCAGCCGTAGTTGCAGAGCCTGCACCAGCAGCCGTTACTGAAACAATCGTTGAAAAGCCTGTTGTCACTGAGCCAGTAAAAGCTGAAGTAGAGCAAACTGCAGCGGTAGTTGAAACTAAAGCACCTGTTGATACTAAAACTGAAGCAGCTAAGCCTGCAGAAGCCAAGCCAGAACCCGCAGCAAGTTCAAAAGCTGCGTCAGCACCAATGGCAAAGCCTGCAGCAATTAAGCCTACCGAAGCAAAAGCTGTCGAAAAGGTTGCTGCAGAGCCAGTCGCTTCTGAAGCAAAACCAGCAGCAAAAGCAAAACCTGCGAGTCGTTTTGGTTCAATGGTAATGTCAGAAATGACTAAACCTGTCGTTGAAGTCAGAGAGAATATTGAAACCCCAACAGGTCGCCAATATGAACCATCTGAGAAAAATGACGATGCGAAACCACGTGTTGCAAATAGCGCTAACTCGGATATGTCTCGCACCTAATCTAGAGTAAAGCTGTATTTAAAAAGCCATGCTGAAGAGCATGGCTTTTTTTATGTTAAAATAGGCTTAATTTTGATAGTATGCGCGCCTTATTTCAATTCAACAATTAATTAACAGAGGCTAAATGTTCGATCTCATTCGTCACAAAACTGCCAGTTCAAAAGCTGACTTACTTTCTGGTATCACTGTCGCCCTTGCTCTTGTCCCTGAAGCGGTTGCATTTGCATTCGTTGCAGGTGTCGAGCCTATGGTCGGATTATATGCCGCCTTTATTATGGGATTGATCACCGCTGTTATTGGCGGTCGCCCAGGCATGATTTCTGGTGCTACTGGCGCAATGGCAGTCGTCATGGTGGCTCTTGTTGCTGAGCACGGCGTACAGTACCTATTTGCCGCTGTTGTGCTTGCAGGTCTAATCCAAGTCTCTGCAGGGGTGTTCAAGCTTGGTAAGTTTATTCGAATTGTGCCCTATCCAGTTATGATAGGCTTTGTAAATGGTTTAGCCATTGTCATCTTCTTAGCACAATTAGGCCAGTTTCAAACACCAGGCGCCGATGGCGTAATGAACTGGTTACCGCAAGATCAGTTGCTACTGATGTTAGGTCTAGTGGCGTTAACCATGGCGATTATTCAGTTCTTGCCAAAGCTAACCACAGCAATACCGTCATCATTAGCAGCCATTTTAACGGTTACCTTACTCGTGACATTCTTAAATCTAGATACGCGTACTGTATTGGATTTCTTGAAATCAATGAGTGGTGATGAGCACGCAACCATTGCTGGTAGCTTACCAACATTCTCAATTCCAGCGGTAGAATTTAGCCTAGCGACGCTTTACATTATCTTACCTTACTCACTTATTCTTGCTGCTGTAGGTCTTATTGAGTCCTTGCTTACGTTGACTGTTATCGATGAGATGACTGGTACTCGTGGCCGTGGTAACAAAGAGTGTATTGGTCAAGGCGTCGGTAACATCACTAGTGGCTTCTTTGGCGCTATGGGTGGTTGTGCGATGATTGGTCAGTCGATGATTAACATTAACTCTGGTGGACGTGGCCGTTTATCAGGGATCACTGCCGCTGTTGCACTGCTTGCATTCATTTTATTTGGTTCATCGCTGATTGAAATGATCCCACTGGCAGCACTTGTTGGCGTAATGTTTATGGTGGTATTGGGTACGTTTGAATGGGCTAGCTTTAAAGTGATGCGCAAAGTACCTAAGCACGATGCTTTTGTAATTATCCTAGTGACTATCGTAACCGTATTTACCGATCTGGCGTTCGCAGTATTTGTTGGTGTCATCGTATCGGCACTCGTGTTTGCATGGGAACATGCAAAACACATCAACGTCGAGATCAGTGAAGATAAAAATGGCAGGAAAGTATATAAACTTAATGGCCCACTATTTTTCGGTTCTGTTGCTGAGTTTTTAGAGCTGTTTCACGCTAAGACGGATCCAGAAGACGTGATTGTGGATTTCCAAAACTCACGTGTATGTGATCACTCAGCACTTGATGCTATTGATACCCTTGCTGAGCGTTATGTCAGTGCAGGTAAGAAGTTGCATCTTCGTCACTTAAGCAATGACTGTAAAGAATTATTGCATAAAGCAGGCGATTTGGTTGAAGTTAACTTAATCGAAGATCCGCATTACAAAGTTGCCGACGATAAACTCGATTAATAAACATCAAGGCTACTAGTCATAAAATAAGACGAGCTGTTAGCTCGTCTTTTTTGTTTATAATTCAATCCACTTTGCAACAATTAATCTACTAAAGGTAGATTGACGCAATACCACTATAGTTCGGTTCAATACAAAGCACTCTCAACACCACTAACGCCATCGACTTGATTGACCCTGTTAATGTCCAATACATTGTTTTCAATTTGTCGTTATAGAACTATTCACGACAGTGGCACTTATTAACCAGAGATAACATCACTACACGCTGCAATATATTAAGTACTAGTCAGCCGAATAGCATCCTGCTTTAGATACTTCTGCAATGATTTGATGACTTGAAGATTACGAACAGCAACATGAGGAGAGTTTTTAGCTATAGATTCGAGCTGTGATAACTCAAAAAGACTGTCTAACTCTGGAGACCAATCTTGGATCACAGCAGGTAAATCACTCGCTACATTTAACTTAACTGACCGCATATTGCCAGACGTAAGCACATCAGCCTTAGCTCTTAAACGAATACGCTCTGTTGTGTACCCCTTCAGCAGTTCCCTAAACATATAGCGTTCAATACCATGCTTACATTTTAAATGGCCCGGTAAATTATAAGCAAACTCCACTAAATCTTTATCAAGTAATGGGTATCTAAATTCACAGCGTTGGACTCGAGCGCAGAGTTCAGTCTGCGTTATCCGATTTTGTACACCCACCTTGATTAACTCATTAAAATCCCTCTGCTTAACAGAGTGTCTTCTATAAATATCCTCTGCTTTCTTGAGTAATCGGTCGCGGTAAATATTGTCCACTCCTTTCAATACTGAATTATTGGCGAACAGTTTCAGCTGTGCCACTATCGGGTGGTCTTTCTTTAATATACCTTGATAAACATACGGAAATAGCCGTTCTATAGTCATCGCCGTTAACATTTTTAATGGCTTACCACTACGACCACGTTGACGCCGGAATTTCATTAACCGAAGTAAAGACACCAATTTGCCCTTCGAGAAGAGTTCGTGAACATACTCATCACCATAGCCACTCACACAATGATCTCCTCCCCAACCCGACAATATAGTGCGGCACTGTTGCGAGCTGGCTAAACGGCAACGGGGATCAAACCAAGAACTCATTGATGATGGACCGCCAAAATGCTCACTGTGGGCGCCAGCCTTAAAAATAGGTGCATCGTCATCCGTCCATAAAGGAGTGACATTAGGCCATAAACTGCAAGCATCAAACAGCTCTTGATACACTGGCTGCCATTCACTAGAATTCTGATTGTTAAGCGCCACGCCATTGAAAGACATGGTATAAAGAGGACTATCGCCTAACTGACGACTTGCATAGCCCACCACCGCATTAGAATCTAATCCTTCACTTAACTCAGCTGCTAACGGGTACATGGATACCAAACGGCGCTCAATGGCTTGAGCAAACAGCGCCTTTAACTGCGTAATATACTCTTCGTCGGTTGATTTCGGGAGTTTGGCAGAATTTAGCGTCCAATATGGAATAATTTGATGTCCACTTTGGTTCACAATCAATTGGTGACCAGCAGGCAAAGAATCAATGGCTTCGAAAGGCGAACAAAATTCTGCTTCAGAAAAAGGGAAAAAATTAGCTGCCAGCCATTTAAAACTCAAGGTTCTCTTCGTGTTTACCCCATCAACAAGCAGCGCCTTGTGCTCATTAGACAGAATAACTCTTCCCTTTTCGATGGCAAAAAACAAAGATTTTACGCCAAAATGGTCCCGCGCACAGTAAAGCTGTTTTTTATTTTTATCCCACAGAATAAATACAAAGTCACCCAACAAGTGGCTTGCGGTTTGATCGCCCCAATGTTCATAAGCTCGTATGATTAACTCGCCATCGCTTAGGTTTGAAATATCCTTAATAACAAGCTTTGCCGCCAGCTCGGTTCGATTATCTAAATGGGCATTGGCGACCAAATACAACGATTGATTGTCATTAACGATGACGGTATCTCGTTCAGAAAGTGGTCGATTAAACAAACAAGCCTTAGCGAACGATACACCTGTGGAGCCATCGACATTTAGATAACTAACCAAATCAGGCTGCCAATAATCACTGGCTGCAAGCATGTTAAAAATGGTTTCTTTATCAACGGGGGCGTGCCAATCAACGGCACAATGGATAGTACTCATCTAAAACCTCAGCAAACTAGCTCGCGAGCATGGCACAATTGAGTTAGGTTACGGTCTGCATCGATATATCCAAGTCTCAACATAACGTCAAAATGGTCGTTTACAATACGTTCGACTTGCTGTTGCGACAAAACCTGCTGCCAATCTCCGACTTTTCCCTTACGGAAAAAAGCACTTGATTTTCTGGGTTTTTCTACAAAGCCATTTAACTGCTCTTGCGCTTTTAGCTTATCGAACTGACACAAATCAATCGCCTTTATTACTGATGACTCATCACTGGGCAAATGTAAAAACTGACTAATTGCAGTAAAACTCGTCAATGAATCAAACTGCATATCTTCATAACGGATCAGCAATCTATCAATATCGCAGTCAATCCATGATTCAACATGCTCGCTCCAACTGCCCAAGTTTTGTTTTATTTGCGAGTTAAATTTATGTTTGCGGGCAGAAAAGGTATAACTAGGCTTTCCCATCGACTCAATACTTTTATCGATTGATACCCCCATGTGATTAGCGAAAGAGATCGCCACGTCTAATGGATTACGAACAACATACAAAGCACCTAAACAAGCCTCAACAGGACACAATAACCTGCCATTTTGCACAGGAAAATTAGCATCATGTATCTTATGATAGGCAACTGAAGTGAGGTTACGGTTCATAAAATGGTAGGCATCAGACCGATAATTAGCGATATCAGCTTCACTATGCAGACTAAGATCGAGTCCAAGGCCATTTGCTAACCAACAGCGACTACTGGCGATAGCCCCGGTTTTCAATTCATTAATATCTATTTGTTGTAGCTCTTTACTATCTTGCAGTAAGGTAAAAATATAGCTCCTAAGCCAAGTATTTCCTGACTTAGGATAAGATGCTAACCAAATAATACCTGCGGACATAATTAAACCTTACTCTGCAATGAATTGATAACTAAACTGGATAGACCCTCTAGACCTTGCTTGCTTAATTTGCATTTATCGCGGGACAGTTTAAACACTGGAATGTTGCTGATAAAAGCACTGCAGTTTTTCATGAAGTCAATTTCAGTTTTCATCGCAGCCATAAATTGTGTTCGATAAACATTCATCTTCAGCGGCGCAAACTTTTGCATCCCCTTATATTCATCGATAGCGTTCTGCTCAGCATCAGTCTGTAAACAGTAAATAGCGGCTAGTGGGTAAGATGGCGCCGCCTCATCGGCAGAACATGCTTGATTGGCAAACGTGAGCTGCCTTTTTTCAAGTCCAGAGCTGAATACCGGGAGTTCATCTAAAGATAAAGCATTAATGACATCGGGCCAGATTTTAATCTCAAAGCAGCCCGAAACAACTTGACCTTGTTCATCAAAAGCACATACATCATCTGCAATTAACTGCCAACCTTGGCCAATTAATGCCATCGCAAGCGTCGACTTTCCCATGCCACTGGCGCCGCATATTGCTATCGCTTGCCCCCCTTTCTGTAAAGTCGTGCCGTGCAGTACCATTCTCTTACGTTGCTGTAAAATAATGGCAAGAAAATAGCCTTGTATGTAAGCTGTGACTAGACCTAAATCTGCTGACTCCGTTAGCGCAATATCGATACACTGACCGTCATAAATATGGCATTGAGCAACATTGGGAATAGATAAAAACAACGCATCAGGGGCACACCAACAGTAAGCGCCCACTTGCTGCATTTGCGATAAATCAACAACGATATTATCAACACGTTTGACGACTACATCGGGGTTATCAGTTTTTGAGCCAGTGATTGCGTTTAAAAGTAGGATGTCACTTTTAATCGTTAAGTTATAAATTGAAAAATACACGAGATAGTTATAGCCTAATAGTATTAAAGTCGCTTATTGTGCTGACACTTCAGCTTGAATAAATTTTTTATCCATTAACTCTTTTATAAACACCTCTGTGTCCTGCCGGCACTCGGCCTCAGACACCTCAAACTTTTGCATTAATGCTGTTACTAAGTCGTCAATATTTTTTGGTGTTTCAAGCAACTGCCATATAGCGCAGGCTATTGGGTTCAAACCAAAGTACTGACCTTGCTCAACATCCATCATCACTAACTCCTCCCCCATTGGCGCACAGCTAAGTGCCGAATTCTGGGAAAATAACATGTTATATCTCCTTAATAACGCTCGCAGCTTGAGGTACTAGCCTCAAAAAAATGCAGCTGGCTAAGCCAACCTGCTATAACTTAAAACAGCATAAAAATAGCTCAAGATGGGCCAGAAGTAGTTGGGCCCGACTCAAGAGGTACAGTGCTAAACTTCCCTTCCGTCGCGCCTAAATCTAATGATTCTATCTGTGGTTTAACCCATTGCGCTTTGGGCGCTAGGGCTTGCTTAGCAGCTGATGTTTATCTGGGTACATGTTTCATGCTCTCCGTTAATTTATTATTGATATTGTTATTGGTATTGTTCAATCCGCTGACTAACAACATAAGTACCGTTTAAGCCGGCACTCTGACTATGGCAACTGTTAACGCCGCGCCAGAGCCATTTGTAATATATTGAAACCTAACTTAGTTAGTTTACGCAGTTCGTGCTGGCAACCGCCCAGCGCTTTAACTTAAAGATTTAGCTCAGTGGTAGGGCAATCTCTCTAGCAATTACCGCTATTAAGCAGCTCAAGATGGGCCTATTGATGGTAGAATCTCCGAAGTTGAAAGGAACGTCTTCCCTTCTGTCGCGCCTAAATCTAATGATTCTATCTGTGGTTTAAGCCATTGCGCTTTGGGCGCTACCGCTTGGTTGATAGTTGATGTTTGTTTATCTTGGTACATGTTTCATGCTCTCCGTTAATTTATTATTGATATTGTTCAATCCGCTGACTAACAACACAAGTGTCGTTTAGGCTGACACACCAGCTATTACAGGCGTAAACGCCTGTAATAGCAATTTGTAACCATTAAAGCCTAACTAATGTAAGCAGTTCACGCAGTTCGTGCTGGCAACCGCCCAGCGCTTTAACCGAGAGCTTTAGCTTAAAGGTTTAGCTCAGTGGCAGTACGAACTCTCTAGCAATTACCGCGATTAAGCTGCTTAAGATGGGCCGGTTGAAGATACTGGAAACTCTGAAGGATCATTAAATGCTTTCCCTTCTGTCGCATCCAAATCAAGTGATTCAATCTGTGGTTTAACCCATTGTGGTTTCGACATTCTAACTTGATTTTCGATTTGCTGGGGGTTATCTGGGTTCATATGTCATCCTCTTCCTTAAGCTAATATTCACTCTATTTATCAATCTGTTTCTCAGTCTACCAGTCATATGTTATAGGTTCAGTACACTCACTGACTGGGTCAAAGATATCTTACTTTAAACAGGATAAAACGCAACACCACACAAACACTCTGGCAACATTTATCCCCCCCCCGCATTAGAGAGCTTGTTCGGTCAATCAGCGACACAGTTAAAATGCTGCTTTAGCCGTGTGTTAGGCCTTGTCAAAGCTTATTGAAGTGGAGCAAAGCATTTATTCCTTAACAACCAAACTGCATGTATGGCAACTCACTCCTTTATAAGCATCATGAAAAATTTTGAGTTGCATACCTAAGGATAGCAAGCGCCTGCAAGTCACTGGTTATACGCAATACTGCGATTAAATAGTGCTACATCAGTTTGTAGGGCACTGAAGCACTCGCCATAGTAACAAGCGTTTTGCAGTGCAAACATTCACTCACAGCTCGACAATACAAGATTTAGAACAACCGGATATAGCGCCTTGTCCACATATTATCAGCTTAACCCCACCAGATTAACCAACAGCCAATAACAGGCAGTAAGCGCAGTGATTAGCATGCGAATAAACCACAGTAAACAGCACTTATGACGAGAAAACGAGCATGCCCTGCCACATTTTGGCTAGGGCAGTCTCACCACACAATCGGCGAAGTCGCGAGCTTGCTCGCTGTGACTCACCATCACTATCGTCATCTCGGGGCGTAACTGCTGCAATACTCGCAATATCTTTGTTTCAGTATCAGCATCTAAAGCGTTCATGGCTTCATCTAATATCAGCAGTGCACGTTTGCGCAATAATGCTCTGGCCAAGACCAGTCGTTGGCGTTGCCCACCAGATAACTGCCCACCTCCCTCTCCAATTGCACTATCAAGTTGCTCCGGTAACTCCGCCACAAAATCAGCTTGGCATAAGTCTAATACACGCCAGATCTCGCTGTCAGTTGCACTCTCGCCAAACAGTAAATTGTCTCTTACACTACCGTTAAACAAGAATGACTCTTGCGATAAATAACTTATCTGCTGCCGCCAAGCACGGCGTTGCGCCAAGCGCAAAGGTTTATCATCTAACAAAAGGCCTCCGCCACTTGGCACGAGAATACTGGCCAAAATGTCAATCACCGTTGTTTTTCCTTTCCCTGATGGCCCTGAAACTAAGGTGATCTGATTTAGCGGGAATGTTACTGACAGTTTGTCGAGTGTAACGCTGCGCTGCGGGTAGCTAAAACTGACCTTGTCGAGAGCTAAACTGCGCTTGGGAAAAGCGACTTCTGCGCTAGCACCTTGTTCACTAGATTGTAAGTTGCTATCGATAGTAAGCTTAATATCGTTATAAGCTGGCAACATATGCAGTAGCTGTTGAATGTTGGTCTGCACTTCGTTAAACATCGGCATCATTCGGCTGAACATCACGACAAACACCGCGAGCTCTGTAATGCCGAATTGCCAAAAATTCAGCCCTAAATAGACCAATGAGCAAATGAGAAGCGCACTAACAGATTGGACTCCTAAAACTCTTAGGGTGGTTGCTTTAAGGTACGTCTGCTGATTACTTCTTAAATCATACTGACTATTTTCAAATGCCTGCAGTTGTTCAACCTCGTAAGCACCTGCTTTTACTGACTTCATGCCATTAAGAAAAAAAAGTACCCGCTGATATAATTGCTGGTTACTATTGGTTAACCCCTTACCAAACTGAGTTGCCAAGGTAAACACACGGCGAAAAATGAACAGCAACAATATCCCCACTAGGCTCGTCAAAATCAACGCCATAGGTGCCACTAATACCGATACCACCACATATGCACCAAACATGGTGATGACAATGGCCAACTTCAAAATGTAAAAAGTTGTCATACCGACTCTATTAACACCGCTAGTTAATTGTTCAAGTTCTTGATGTTTTGCAGCACTTAAGCGACTCGTCCAGTCGGCATAAAGAAATGATTCAAACAGTTGGCTACGTAATGCATCTGTCGTTTGCAGCCTAATTCGGCTCATCACCCTTTCACGGAAAAAAATCAACACTGCACGTGACAATAGCAGTAAAAAAAACACCACTAACACCGACAATAGCGACAGCGACTCAATGCCTTTGATATTTGCCAACCAAGAGGGCAGCGTGCCACTTTGATCCGACATGACATTTAGAATTGGTATTAGCATTAAAATGCCAATACCTTCGGTAATACTACTTAGTAGTAGTAAACCGAAAGCGATTGACAGCAACCGAGGCGCTTGCTTCCATAAATTAACTAAGTAACCATAAATCAGCCGCAAATTAAGCCACATTAAAATCTATCTCCCTTAATATTCATTTTCCATTATTAACTTATTCTATTACTATGTTTCGCCATCAAACCCAAATGGCCTCAGTATTCAGTGACTAAAACAAATACCTACAAACTTTACGGCTTATCAGTACAGACCAAGCTTCTGCTTCCGGCTGCTAAAACACACGAAAAGGCGAATATAGAGATATCTTCAGCCCCCATTCCACTCTCTTTATCTAACGTTATTTCTAGCAATAGAAATCTTCAGTTCAATGGTGAGCAAGCGTTAATCAATCAGCCATTGTTCGGCTCACTGCTGATTGAAAAACAGCGAAAAATTAGTTACAACTTTTATCCTGACTTAACTGAATCTCACGCGATCACCGCTATTTTGGGCTCTGGACTGGGCACCTTATTGCACCTCAATGGCCAAATCCCACTGCACGGCTTAGCATTAGCAACACCTAAAGGTGCAATAATACTCTTAGCTGATAGCGGAACAGGAAAAAGTACACTGGCTACGGCGCTAATCCAAGCAAAACAGACTGTATATACTGACGACATAGTGGCCCTTCATTACAACCATAACAATCAGTTATGTGTACACCCCGCACATAAGCGTTTCAAGCTAAGCCACGCTGAGCTTGTTGCTATGGGGCAGAACATCAACGCATTATCGACCACCGCACCAGGTGTTAACAAACTTGGTTGGGACATCCCTGATGAAAGATTCGCGAAGCAAGCTCAGCCTATTATCAAATGTATTTATATCTCTTCAGAGCGTGTCCAAGGCTCAAAAGCAAACATAACAAAAATAAGCCGTATTGACTCTTTTAAACAATTGCACCGCTTCACCTATCGTCGCCATCTCGTTAAACTATTTGCTCAGCAACAAACGTTTTTCAAACTCAATCATGTGTTACAACACCAATGTGATAGCTACAATATGCTTTTACCTGAGTTATCAAGGTTTACTTCAACAAAAGAATATGGAGAAGCAATAACAACGCAGCTAGCCAGCTTACTAATATGATTGCAAATATCGTGAACTCGCCTTTTTCAACAGCGGTAATAATGGCTGTTGCCTTACCATTTGCATAACATTCATCCCCCAATTAACGTTACCTTCCAACAGAAAAACGCCATCACGGGTTATCACAACATCCCAGCCCACAGTGTGTATGTCACTACATAGTTGATGCGCTTTAACCACCTCTACCAGCACATCACCCCAATGGGGTAATACTATCGGGATACTGCTATCAAAATCACATTTGTTGCTAAAGCAATCATCAAATTGCACCCTGCCGTCATGGGTATTAATCGCAAAAATATCCATCCGCTGATTTGAATCATTATTTAGCTCAAGGTTCGCCATGACCACGATCGGTTCGTCCGCATCAAAACAAGTGACGACACGTAACGTAATAACCTTATTGCTTTGTTGTAATACGTGCAGTTGCGGATGATTTTCTAAACATGGTTGAATGATGTAGTTACCTTTAGGTAAAAGTGCCTTTAATGCGAGCAGTCCAGCCTCCCCTGAATAAACACCACCTTGATACTCAAATTGCCAATTGTCAGTCCCATACAAACAGACACACCCCTTACTACCCGACGCTCCTTCAGGCTTAATAAATACACGGCGAGACAAATTTAACCAATCGTTTATAGGCCATGGCTCATTTAGTTCGATAATATCAAGCGTCGCTACAGAACGACCGCCAGCACTTTTTAAGGTATCTGCAAACACTCCTTTATTGAGCATAAATTGCTTAGATATTGCAGTAGGCTCACACCTCTGATATACGGAATGAAAATATGGCAGTTGATAATCAAACACATACTGCCACCAACTTGTAGCTGGCTTTTTATAGAGCTGGAAATGGTAATACTCAAACGCACTAATTCCCTGACCTAAGCCTGCTCGTAATATTCCAATCACTTGTTGGCTAATAGCAAGCTCTGCATTTTGGGAATGGATTTTCATCGCGCGAAACATAATTCGCCAATGCCAATAGATAAGCCATACAGACAATTGATATAAAAACACTAAAGCTAGGACGGGCTTTGACCTAAAGCTTACAAACATTATTTTTCGATGAATAGCAATATCGCCGTGTGCAAACAAAAATCGCCAGCTATATCTAAAGTGGGGCCGGCGTCTTAAAAGCATAGCTTTCAGCCGCTTGGGAAGTGAGAACATTATTTATCCCCTAGTGTAGTTTCATTGTTAACGCCATAACACCCCACTACACTATGCTCCTTAAAACCATTCCCCCCTGAGACAAAAACGCTTCCACTGCAGACCCAAGCATGTGCCTTCAACCCAGTATTGTCACGACGCAAACCAAAATATATGCGGTATGGCACACCACAAACTCCGAGCCAAAACCTGGCAACAATGGCCTGTGCTAAGCAGTTTGCATTCCATGGACAATAGCGAACTGTTGTCACAATCAGCCTTGATATTTTTTGCGCCTTATTTATGCAGCTCACATTGAGCGGTTGCATAGGTTGGTCCCAAGCTTCTTTATCCACTTTCCTTCCCAAAAAAGGCGCTAAACGAGCAAAAGCAAAAACTAATACCATTGCTCTAGCGGCTCCCAGAAGAAACCAAGTGGGTATAAACCCAACCTTAAAGAAAAGGCCGCGCCTTAAAAATGATACAAACTTACGTTTAAGTACTAAGAAAACTGATTTCATTAACTCTTGGCCCACTTAAATAACCGCAATACTTTTCTAACGGGGATTAATATTCGTGCAAACCGACCATCAGTTATTGCCAATTGATTAATAAATGGTTTATCCAAATGATCTACGCCAATAAAATAGTGCTTTAGCATCAAAAGTTGGTTTCTATAGCTTCCTTCCAGCAAAAAAGGCAACAGCACAACACTTAAAAAACCACCACTACCTTTACATGGCGATTGCCATGTTTTTATGACATGTCGCTCATACACTTTAACTCTTCTAGAAGGCTCTGCAGTCACGGATAAAGCAAAACAGCTCGCTAATAGCCTCTCCATTAATATAACTTGTTGCAACAAGCCATAGCGTTCAGCAAGTATCCACTTGCTATGGTGCCAATTAGGATCGTGACGATTAAGC
This sequence comes from Shewanella sp. 10N.286.54.B9, assembly GCF_041468565.1. Classification (NCBI taxonomy): domain Bacteria; kingdom Pseudomonadati; phylum Pseudomonadota; class Gammaproteobacteria; order Alteromonadales; family Shewanellaceae; genus Shewanella; species Shewanella sp. 10N.286.54.B9. Next base: position 44,261 of record NZ_JBFRIY010000023.1, on the reverse strand, counting down.
GCTTCATGATAACTCGCTATATCCACCAGCCATTTAATGCGGTGACAACTGGTTCTCATCGCGTGAAAGCATAAATATAGGTACTCAATCACACTTAATGAGTTAGTCTTTTTAAGCAGCGTATCAGTAACGGTTTTAGTGAATTCCGTTTCAATGTTTCCGACCCGCAAATGTAATTCAATCAAAGGTAAGTTTTTGGCGTTATAAGATCTGTCTTTACTGCGTTCATTATGCAATTTTGATGCAATACATGAGTCAGAAAACAGTCCATACATGGCGCTGTAGCCAAATTCAAGCAAGGTAGCTTCGGCTGCAATGACGTCAGCCTCTGCGACCAATAGATCAATATCATTTGAAGAGCGAGCCGCTAAATCACCATACAAACGCAGTGCTAAATCGCTGCCCTTAAAGAATCGATAGCTGATGCCTAAACGGTCAAACTTAGCCGCAATCTGGCTCTGAACTTTAAACTGTTGCAGTGTATTACGCTTGCATTGCGCATTAGTTTGCTTCAGCCAAGCATAAAATTCATCTGAAAAATAACCAGCTTCTAGCTTGTTGATATTTCGAGCGACAACATTCCACACCCGGTGTCGGTTAATTAATTCTTTTAATTGTGACTCACTAAATGAATTATTAGCCAATTTGATGGCTAATAAATGCGCTGTAATTTCAGGGTGGCACAAGTATAAAAAGCAACTGAAAGACTTTTGGCTAAACGCTTGCATATACCCTTAAAGATTTAACCTAACTGTTGAAAGTTATGATAAATGATTAGCAACATAATTCAAACCGTTACCAAACAAAAATAAAACAATTCAACTCAATTACAATAAGGTCTGTTGTAGGCCTATTCGTATCCGATATAGCGAGTAAGTTAACTTCGTCTACTTACTTTTAAGCAACTCAGCAAATAACGCCTTAACTTTATCGACTTTGGGCTTTACCACTATTTGGCAGTAAGGCTGCTCGCCGTTAAGTTCGAAATAGTCATTGTGGTAATCTTCTGCAGGATAGAAACCATCGAAAGCAGAGACTTCTGTCACAATGGGGTCCGGCCAAACAACCGCTTTGGTCAGGGTGTTAATCATCCCATTTACAAGCTCTGCTTGTTTATCGCTATGAATAAAGACAACAGAGCGGTACTGAGGCCCACTGTCATTACCTTGCCGGTTTAACGTGGTGGGATCATGACTTTGCCAAAATACTTGCAGCAGACTTTCATAACTAATGACATCCGGGTCGAATTCGATATGCACCACCTCAGCATGACTTGTCATGCCACTGCATACCGCTCGATAATTAGCATCAACTGCGCTGCCACCAGCATAACCTGATACAACTGACTTCACCCCTTCTAAAGCACTAAAAACAGCCTCAGTACACCAGAAACAACCTCCGCCAAATGTAGCTAGTTCCTTCTTACCCCCTGCTGTCTCCAACTCATCTGTAGCCTTAAAAGTCATCGAAACTGAATTAACACAATGCCTTACATTTTTAGGGGTAAGAAATTCGCCTTCAAACACGTGGCCTAAGTGCCCATCGCACTCAGCACACACTATTTCGACACGACGACCATCTGCGTCAATATTGCGTTTTACCGCTCCGCTAATTTCATCATCAAAGGCAGGCCAACCGCAGTGAGCATTAAACTTGCTCTCAGAGCGATATAAGGGAGCATCACATTTTTTACAACAGTACACCCCTTGTGCATCATGCTGATAAAACTCGCCGCTATAGGGTCTTTCAGTGCCCTTTTGTTCTATTACCTGTTTTTCAAAATCTGTTAGTTTGCGCATGAGAACTACTCTATCTATACCGAATGACTTGATCATATAGACCTTAGATAAAACAAATTACATTCATCTATTGTTAAATTAGTTTATATGCCCGATTAACCTTACCGAGCAGATAACATAAAGATGAACTATTTCGGTCAATAATGCTAAAAAACAATGTGATTACTATTCATCTGTTAAATAAATTAAAATTATTTAACAGTATAGTACTAGGGGTATGTTAATTGCTAACACATTAATATATATCGTAATAACCATATATAACAAGTCACTTTTCACTGTGTAAAACAATAGTAAGTGTGATCTAGCTCACCGATGATTGCGTCGATATAACAGCGCCGCTAAACTTGCCTCGGGTTAACTAAAAATAAGAATAGAGAATATGAAACTAGAGACAATTGATTACAGAGCAGCAGACAGTGCTGAGAAATTTGTACAGTCACTGCGAGACACAGGGTTCGGCGTGTTAAGCAACCACCCTATCGACAAACAACTGGTTGAAGATATCTACAGCGAGTGGCAAGCCTTCTTTAATACTGAAGAGAAAAGAGCTTTTCTATTTAAGCCAGAAACTCAAGATGGATTCTTCCCTGCTGAAATATCAGAAACAGCCAAAGGTCACACAGTCAAAGATATTAAAGAGTACTACCATGTTTACCCATGGGGCCGTATTCCAGAACAACTAGAAACCAACATACTGAAATACTACGACAGTGCCAATAGCCTTGCTGCAGAATTGCTTGATTGGGTTGAGCAATACTCTCCACAAGAGGTTAAAGACAAGTTTTCGATGGCATTGCCAAAGATGATAGAAGACAGCCAAAAAACACTGCTTCGCGTACTGCATTACCCACCAATGTCTGGCGATGAAGAAGTCGGCGCTATTCGCGCCGCAGCTCATGAAGATATTAACTTACTAACGGTGCTACCAGCGGCAAACGAACCTGGATTACAAGTACAGTTAAAAGATGACTCTTGGATAGATGTTCCTAGCGACTTTGGTAATATCATCATCAACATCGGTGATATGTTGCAAGAAGCCTCTGGTGGCTACTTCCCGTCAACCAGCCACCGAGTGGTAAACCCTGAAGGCAGCGATATGACCAAAGCCCGAGTTTCTTTGCCACTGTTTTTGCATCCTAAACCAGAGGTTAAACTATCAGAAAACTACACAGCCGATAGTTATTTGATGGAACGTCTGCGTGAATTAGGTGTTATTTAACGCTTAAATGGCTAAAAAGCGCTTTAGGGCGCTTTTTATTTGTTAAAATTAACTGCAACAAGGTAAAATCCTCTCCATATCGTTATTCGAACAAAGAGCAAGCAGATGGCAATTCAGTGGTATCCGGGACACATGCATAAGGCACAAAAAGAGATCGCCGAGGTTATGCCTCAAGTCGATCTAGTCATTGAGGTGCTAGATGCTCGTATCCCCTACAGTAGCGAAAATCCCATGGTGTCCTCACTACGTGGTGATAAGCCATGTATTAAGCTACTGAATAAGTCTGACTTAGCCGATCCGGTTGTCACCCAACAATGGATTGAATACCTTGAGCAAGAGCAAGGGGTAAAAGCCATGGCAATCACTACCTTGCAAGCTGCACAGGTCAAGAAAATCCCTGACCTTTGTCGCAAGTTTGTTCCTAGCCGCGACAAAATTGAAAAAGATATCCGCACTATGATCATGGGGATCCCCAACGTTGGGAAATCTACTATCATCAATACCTTAGCGGGTCGTACCATTGCAAAAACTGGTAATGAACCAGCGGTAACAAAGGTCCAGCAACGTATCAACTTGCGTAACGGTATCGTGCTTTCCGACACCCCAGGTATTTTATGGCCAAAGGTCGACAACGATAAAAGTAGTTACCGCCTAGCGGTTACAGGTGCTATCAAAGATACCGCTATGGATTATGAAGATGTTGCTATGTTTGCGGCTGAATACTTCTTAGCAGCATACCCAGAAGCAATTAAAGAACGTTATAAGTTAAAAGAGTTACCTGATACCGATATTGAGCTGCTTGAAGCAATTGGACGTCAACGCGGCGCTATGCGTCCTGGTGGGCGTATCGATCTGCACAAAGCATCAGAGTTAGTATTACATGAGTTCCGTTCAGGAAAAATGGGGCTGCTATCACTTGAAACTCCTGCGATGGCGGAGATTGAAAAAGTCGAAGTCGCTAAAATCATGGCAGAGAAAGAAGCTAAAAAACAAGCTCGCAAAGATAATGAAGCACTTAAGCGTGCAGGTAAACGCCACAAGTAATCGATTTCCCTGTATTAATAAAAAAGCGCTGAATTCAGCGCTTTTTTATTAGCCATTATTTAGCACCGCAGTACCTACCACAACCCTTCCCTTTTCAAAGATAAGCATTATGGGCTTGATTTGTATGTCAAACTTGCACAATGTTTACCAAGCTATTGATGTATATCAATTTGTATAGCCTGAATGTGGTGTAGATTGCAGCGGTCTTTCTGAGTCCATCATATAAAGGATTATTATGATTATGCGGTTTATAACTTTGTGTTCCCTTACACTTTTCTTAGCTCTACCAGCACAAGCTCACGAGCTCCACTCAGGCGGTGGTTTTATCTCTGGATTTAATCATCCTGTTCTCGGGTTTGATCACCTGTTAGCCATGATATGTGTTGGCCTTTTAAGTACACGACTCGGTGGCAGAGCCATCTGGACAGTACCTGCAATATTTGTTCTATTCATGCTTTTTGGCGGGATTATTGGCCTGCTGTCAATTCCTATCCCCTTTGTCGAGTTTGGAATCGCAGCGTCTGTTTTACTGTTGGGCTTGGCTTTAGCTATCGACAAAAAATTACCACAGTGGCTGGTAATGGCCTTTGTCGCGATTTTTGCTATCTTTCATGGTCATGCTCATGGCGTCGAAATGCCGCAACTTGCAAAGCCAGCACTCTACGTTCTAGGGTTTATCTGTGGCACGTCAGCTATACATATTGTCGGGGTGATACTTGGTATTGCAATGCAACAAAAAGACCCAAAAAATCGTATGGTTCGCTCATCAGGCGGCGCGATAGCACTTGTAGGTGGATACCTACTGTTAAGTGTTTAAAGCATCACAGAGTCAAATACCTGTGAACGATAAGAGATTACGTTAGCAACGCCAAAAATAGGCGTTTTTAACATCTAATGACTATGTTCATCCTTGTTCATATGCTGATTCTCGGCGATCTTTTCAACACTATGAGGTTTTAATAACACACCGTCATATATGTCACTCAAGCTAATGGTTTTTGGAGCCGTGGACTCAGATTCATTAGCAGCCGTAATCAATTCATCGTGATGATGAATGTGCGGTACAGACCAATCAACATGGTTGCCACATGACCAAGCAGATTGACTGACTAATAGCATTAAAAGTAAAACAATAATCTGTTTCATTGTACTTCCCTCAAATACCTAAAAAAATGATGCCACTCTCAATGAGTGGCATCAATCAACTTAGCTATTAACGTAAAGTAACCTTTGGGTTCTCGTTTGGCTTGTCGAACAAACCGAAAAACTCAGGTACAGCTTTAGCATCGCCATCTAGCTTGATGTAACCTTCTTTAACCGCTTTAGTGAAGTCAACTTTACCCACAAGCATTCCTAGGAATACTGGCTTAGTTAGTTTAACGGTTGCTTTAGCTTCACCTTCAAAATCTTTGTGGAACTCTGCCACACTGCGACGAATTTCCACTGCATGAGTCTCATCAGTGTCGGTAAACTCAAATGCTACGGTGAAATGCTTATCTTGGCTACGCTCAGCGTTAAGACCAAAACGAAGAGCATTAACCAATTGTTCAGGCTGGAACTCAGCCATTAAATCAGGTGCTTGAAGGTTAATTTTCTTCGAGTAATCAATCGTACCGTCAAGTTCTTTAGCAGAAGTTAGGTACCAGTTACGCCAGTTGTTGTTGGTCTCGCGGTAACCGAGTTCACGTAAAGCCTTAGCTTTAAGTAGTCTTGGCTCCATATCTTCAAGGTCAATACGGATCGCATGTGTTGCAAGTTCAGCACACCACTGATAATCAGAGCTATCACAGGCATCCATAGCAAACTTCATCATTTGCTCTTTACCACCAACCATAGCAACGTAACGCTGTGAAGCTTCTACAGAGTATGTAGCGTTAAGTGTCGTTGGGTCACCATCAAACCAGCCCATTTCACCGACAAAGATTTCTTTGGCTGCATGGCGGATTGAACCGTAGAAATCACCTAACCAAGGATGATTAACTAAATGCTTTGGTAACTTGATTTGGCGGATCAAATCTTCTTGGGTCGCGCCATTATTAATCGCTTTGATTGACTGGTCATAAGTAAACTGAATCGCATCACGATATGCTGTTAATGTGTTATCAACGTGCTTAGCCCCAACCACTGGACGGCCATGAGATAGCATCATTGTCTCTGCATTGTACTCACGTAAAGTATCGACGCCAGGGAACCAAACACTTGGATCACGGTATTGCGTACCACGGATAGTATGCAAGTTAGGGAAGCTTTCACCTTGGATCACTTCAGAGCCAAACACCAAGTCGAAATCAGGGAAGTATGCTGTGATTTCGTCAGACGCTTCAGAAGGCACATGTTTAAATTCAACTTTAATCCCTTCAATCTCTAGATCGAGTTGACCATATTTCCCTTCAACAAGTGTGGTCGGCGCAATTAGGCTGTGCTCACGAATTTCAAAATCTGGACCTAAGCCACCATTAATACGGCCTGTCTCTTCAACATTAATAAGCGTACCCAATGAATAATCAACACGGAAACCCAGCGCGGGCCCAGTGCCACCCATTGATCCTTTAACCACGTTAGCCATAAAGGTATTATGAGCAATAATTTGCGCATTTTCAGCGCCTGCAATACCACGTACGCCAGCATAGTGATCAGGGTGCCAGTGAGAATACATGATTGCCGCTACAGGTTTTGTATTACCTGTCATCTCACGGAAATCATCCATTACATTTTTCATTTTATCGACAGATTCAACAGGGTCAAAAATCAACAGACCATTGTCACCATCAACAATCATTGGTGACGTTAAACCGTAACCGTAGATCTGATAGAACCTCTCCTTATAAGCAAAAATGCCCTTCTCCATTTTCTGAGAGTGAGCGGTAAGCTGTGGGTGAACTTTATTTGATACCTCAGCGTAAGCGTCATTGCCACCCGTGGTGGTCCACTGCATGTCTTTGTTGTCGCCATGCCAAAAATGAGTCGCTCCTGAGTTTTCACCCAAGTAGTAATCATGAGATAACGTCGGGATAGTGACTTCTACATTTTCAAATCGTTGACCATTACTGTCTTTAGCAATAACGGTTCCTGTGACTAAAATTGCTGCTGCAATTGAAAGGCAAATGAGAGTTTTTTTCATTGTGACCACGCTTCAAGTTATTGGTGAGTGTCTTAATTCGTTGGCAATACAATAATAAAATTTACTATAAGTTGGCAGATAGCTGATATAAGATAACTAATATCACAAAGCGCAAATCACAGCAGGCATTAGTAAATGAAACATTCGGACTATAGTTTAATTCCAACATTTGTTGCCATTTATGAAGAACAGAATTTTACCAAAGCCGCTAAAAGACTGGGGATCAGCCAGTCAGCGGTGAGCCAAAGTGTCAACCGTTTGAGGGATGTATTTGAAGATGTACTATTTATTCGCGGTAGTCATGGGATCACCCCAACACCATTGGCCACTGATGTGTATCCAACACTCGCCAGCTCGGTTGAAAATATCGCGCATATGTTGCCGGAGCATAAAAACTTTAAGCCGGCTGAATGTCAGCGTCAGTTTGGTATAAGCGCATTGAGTGTATTCGGCTTTACAATATTGCCTGAGCTCAGTGCGCAAATGAGCATTGAAGCCCCCTTGGCCAGTGTGAAAGTCGAACCATTACAGGGAATAGATCTCACTACGGAGTTACGAGCACAACAATGTGATTTAGTTATCGAAGTGCAATCAAATCAGCTTACTAGCTTACGGTCTCACCCCCTTATGCAAGACTCATTAAGAGTGCTTTGCAGAGTCGACCATCCCCGCTTAACAGGCAATAGCATCACACTTAATGAATTTATCCAAGAAAAGCATGTGACTCATTCACAGCACAATAAAGACAGTGGCTACTTAGTTGGCCGAGGATTGAAAGACGAAGCCGTGTTAGGTAAACGTCATGTTGCATGGCAAGCAAGTAGTATTATGGAGATGCTGCCAGTGATTACGCGTACCGACTATATTGGGCTATTGCCAGAGAAACTTGTTGATCAATATATTAGTCGTAACAATCTAAAACAGCTTGATGCCCCTTTTTTAAAGGAGCCTTTAGAGGTCGCCATGTTCTGGCACTCTTCACGCACCAATGATCCCAGTCATCGCTGGTTAAGACAACAATGTATCAAAGCCGCCGAGCAGTTTAATTTGAGTTGATGGCGATGACATATTTATCGACACTAATAACCTGCGTTGACATTCTTTTCACAGCCACTTGGTTACCTTACTGAGTATCGAAAACTCTCACTATCACCAAGATCATTTGAGCTTATTTAACCAAGTGACTATCAGTGATTAATCTAGGTAAGTATATGGCTGTCTCCAAAAATCACTTCAAACAATTACAAGGGGATCCTTCCCTGACATTAAAAGTGTTCCGACCTCTACTCATCCTCCTAGTCGCCGTTATTACGACATTTATTATCCAAGCGACCGCGCCGTCGGCCGCGGTAAAACCTGATAGCCCAGCACTCGTTAATGTCAATGTTATCAATATAAAGCCACAACTATTTACTCCAAGCTACGTCGCTTATGGTTCAGTCATCGCCAAAAACAGCCTCACTCTAACCGCGCAGGTTGAAGGTAGGCTTAACCACCTTTCTAGCAATGTCATTGAAGGTGGAGTACTCAATATCGGTGATAGTGTCTATGGACAAGAGTCAGCGGATTTACGCGCGTTGGTGACGCAGCGCCGAGCAGAAATCAATATCGCTAAAGCGCAACTTTCACTGGAACTCGGTCAGCAACGTATCGCAGAGAAAGATTATCAAATGATGCAAGCAGACTTTAACGAAAAAGAATGGCAGCTGGACTTAGAACTACTGCTTAGAAAACCACAATTATCCCAAGCGCAAGCTCAGCTCAAGATGGCTAACAATGCGCTGCAAATCGCCGAGCGAGATCTAAGTCGAAGCCAGTGGGTGAGCAATAAGCGCTATGTTGTCGCCGCTAAAAGTGTCTCCGAAGGAGATTACCTGGCAAAAGGTGATCTCATTGCTAAATTAGTCGATCCCCAAACTCTAAGAGTCCCTATTTTCTTACCAAGAGAGCTCGCTGCTAAAGTAACCATTGGCCAAAACATCTCCCTGTTTCAGCCCGATACCCAGCGTACCGTTGCAGCAAAAATCAGCCATGTGCTGCCAGTACTGACGAGTAATATTCAGCTACAAAAAGTCTTTGCCGAATATCAAGTTAGTCGTGATGGAACCGCTCCTTTGATTATTGGCGATTTTGTTGAGGCAACCCTATTATTCCCGGCAATTACCAATACCTTTAATGTGCCGCTATCAGCTATTGATAACCAACACATATGGTTAGTATCGGCCAATAACACTCTGCTCAAGAAGCCTGTGACTCTGGTACATCAAGATAAGCATTTCGCGGTGATCATCAATAATCTCAGCCAAGGAGAGCAGATCATTAGCAATAAAATGCATGATCCACAGGCAAATATGAGCGTTAATATTGTGGAGCGCTTGTAATGACTATACAACAGCAAGCTCAAGGCAGGCCAAACTCACTCTTCAGTAACCTCATCAGCTGGATGATAGATAACCCCGTTGCCGTTAATTTACTCACGGTAGCACTATTAGCATTGGGAATTTACAGCTTTGGCGATATCAAACAAGAAACGTCACCATCATTTAAGGTTGATGAGATTGAGGTAAGCGCGAGTTTCCCAGGCGCTACACCAAGGGAAATTGAACAAAGTATCGTACAACCCATTGAGCATAGCCTCAGAGAAAACACCAAAATTGATAGGCTTGCAGCCACCGCAATGGAGGGACGTGCAAGAGTGATCCTCACCCTTGATGAAGGCGTTGATAGTAATACTGTTCTCGCTGAAATCAAAAATGATCTCGATGCGATTAATAGCTTTCCCACCAGTATGGAGCCACTGCGGATATCCTTAGTTGAAGAGCTTGAACCATTAGTTGAATTTGCAATATATGGTGATCTGTCTGAAACAGAGCTAAGGCTGCAAGCGACGCTGTTGAAGCAAGCATTACTGGAGGAGTTAGATATTGCCAAAGTTGACATAGAGGGTGTTAGGGAAGCCGAAATGATCATTGAGGTGACCCAAGATAAGCTCAAACAGTATCAACTAACGCTCGGTGAGATAACCGATAGAATTTCAGCAGAGGTCAGTGATATATCCGCTGGTAGTATTAGCACTCAAGCTGGTGATGTGCTTATCCGCACCCTTGGTCGTAAAGATGACCTCAGCCAATTTGAGCAGATAATCATAAAGTCTCAAGCAGATGGCGCCGAAGTCACTTTAGGCAATATAGCGAATATCAGCTTTGGCTACCCGCAGAGAAAATCACCTTTTTTAGTCAACGGCGAACAAGCCGTCATGCTGGTGATATTCCAAAGCGAAACGGCAAAGCCAATTGAACTAAGTGCTAATATCCAAGATTTTGTCAACCAATACCAGCAAGCATTGCCGTTAGGCTCAAAAATCACCGTACTGGAGGACCAAGCCGCTTCTTATCAAACTCGAATCGAGTTACTGCTTAACAATGGCATGATTGGCATGATATTAGTCATTATTGCCCTATCGCTATTTCTTGATCTGCGCCTCGCCTTTTGGGTTTGTATGGGGGTTCCCATCGCCATTATCGGCGCTCTTGCATTTATGCCTGTACTCAATGTTCCACTTAATATGGTCACACTGTTCGCCTTTATTATTACTTTAGGGATCTTAGTTGATGACGCTGTCATTGTAGCCGAAAATATTTACCAAAAAGTACAACAAGGCATTGAAATTGACACGGCGCTAAAGCAAGGTGCAACAGAGATGTGCCTGCCCGTATGCTTCTCGGTTATGACTAATATCATTGCCTTTGTACCACTGCTGTTCGTGCCTGGCGAAATTGGTGTCATGTACAAACCAATGACGCTACTCATTTTTGCAATATTCATCGTCTCACTCGTCGAAGCGCTGTTTATCTTACCTCATCATTTAAAGCAGCTGCATAAACCACAAAAACTTTCTTACCTCAATCGTATCCAGCAAAAAAGCTTTAAAGCATTTGAAACCGTAAGAGATATTCATTTCGCAAAGATATTACGCATAGGGTTACAGCAGCCATTAATGGTACTCGCCGTGTTTATATCAATCACAATCGTCACCTTCAGCTGGGTTAATTCTGGCCGTGTTGACGCCGGCTTTGTACCAAAAGTAGAGTCACAGCGCATTGATGCTGAAGTTGGATTTGCGGCAGGTTCATCAATGCAAGATAAACAACAAATAATGGCACTTATTCAAGCTGCTGGTCTTCGAGCCTTCGCGCGTTTAAAGGCACCCGATAGCTATAAACATATTATGGTCAGCATTGGCAGCAGCTCTGCCGCTACAACCTTTCAAATTGTTGAAGATACTCAGCGACACTATACAGCCAGAGAACTGGTCGATACCTGGCGAGAAGAAATTGGTGAACTAGCTGGCATAAAGTCGCTATTTTTTGACTTTGAAGTGGGTCCTGGCGGCGGTAAAGAGCTTTCAATCGAATTAGCCTCGAGTAACAGTACAAAACTAAAGCAGGCAACGTTCGATTTGATGGATCAGTTACGCCAAATTCAAGGTGTGACAGACATTGACAGCGGGCTAATTGATGCCGAGCTAGAGTACACCCTTAATATTAATGCGCGCGGGAGCATGTTAGGTTTTGATAGCGACAGTTTAGGCACTCTTGTGCGTAATAGTTTTTACGGCGATGAAGTAAAGCGCCAGATAGTTAACACTGAAGAGCTCAAAATTCGCGTTATGCGCCACAGAAATGAGCAGTTCAAAGTTAATAATCTTGGTGAACTGTTGATTACCTCTCCTACTGGAGAGCAAGTACTCTTAAAACAAGTTGCTGATATCATTCCTACGCTATCGGCAACACGAATAGATAGGGTTGATGGTGTTGAGCAAGTAGAAGTCAGTGCAAGTTTCATTCGCAGTCAAGCTAATGTAGCCCTGATAACATCGCAAATTTCCACGGTGATTATGCCTGGTCTGTTGCAAAAGTATCCAAATATAGAGATTGAGCTCGGCGGCAGTGCTCGAACAGAAAGAAAGGTAAATGCCCAATTAATGACTGGAATTTTATTAGCACTTTTTATCGTGTTTTCATTCTTAGCGATCTATTTCAAAAATATTTTCGATGCCATTTTAATCATGAGCGTGATCCCTCTGTGCTTAGCTGCCGCAATGCTTGGCCACATTATTCTAGGGCAAACGTTTAGTGTAATGAGCTTATTCGGGATGATCGCTTTGTCAGGCTTAGTGCTAAACGGCTCGTTTGTGCTCTTGCTAGAGATTAAACGGCAAGTACGCCTAGGGGTCGATATTGAAACGGCGATAATAAATAGTAGTTTAGGTCGTTTTCGACCTGTCGTTATCACCGCTATGACCACAACCCTTGGTTTAGCGCCCATGCTATTTGAAACATCGACTCAAGCACTATATTTAATCCCAATGGTGATTAGTTTAAGTTTTGGTACTTTTTTCTCTATGGCTACCATTTTAGTCTTTGCTCCCGCTGTATTTCTGCTCAGCGAACGCTGGCATATGCAAGTGGCAAAAAAAAGCACCTTCATACCGATTTCAGCATAGAAGGGACAAAGTAGCTGCGCCCTACCCCGTTGGGTTAAGGCGCAGTTAACAGATCAGGTGTCGCTGATTTTTCCCCAGCTATTCTTACGCCTTGGTAGACATACCAAGCTCTAAATGGCGACATACCATCTTCTAAACAAACTTCTTTAAGAATTTCATCAGCACGTTTTCTCGCTGATTGCGGCAAAACCCTCTCCCGCATAAGCTGATACAAGGCATCATGTATTAATGAGCCCTGCATAAAGTTTTTACTGTCAATTGCTGGGCTGCTCGGGCCATCCCAGGCATAACCGGGCTTAATAACCAAGCGCCCACTGGCGCTGATCTCAAGAAAGGAATTAGCAACGGGCGCCTTAACAGATAACCCTGTATCGTAGACTAACTCTGAATGTAGATTGTATTTGTAGTTCCTACGCTGCTTATATTTAATCAAAGCGACTCCTAATTATTCTGCTTTGCCATTGATGGTTTTTGTTGAAAAAGCCGATAAAACAGCTAAATAATAATGCAGGTAACATACTGAAATAAAGCCAACATATATAGAGATAAACAAAACAACAGCATGGTAAGCAAGCTAAATGGGATCTCTTACCCGCAGGAAGCTTGCAAATCGAGGCGTGCCTTTTTGTGTTTCGCCATAATACTTAAATGTAATAATGGCACCTACCTTTGGCGGGTTACGCCGCTCTTCATCGCTAAAGCCGCTGCCAATGCTAAATTGTTTACCCTGCTTAGTTTCAACCAACAGTGCGCCCATCATACCGACGTATTTACCCTTGCCCTCTTTATGGGCCAGTACCGTAGCTTCTGCGTCATAGAAAGGTTTTAGCTTTACAATATCATCAGTGCGACCAATCTGATAAAGCGCAGTTTTTCTATGTAACATCAAGCCTTCACCATTATTTTCAATGATATCAGTGAGTCGACGATCTAACGTTAATTTATCTTTAACTGAAAACTGTGGGATAACCTCAATATGAGTACTGATATCAGATAGCTCAGCCAGCGCCTTCTGATATCTTGTTGCAAAATGAGTTGTTTCCGCGGGCAAGTCAAACACCATAAATCGAACCTGCTGCCATTGCGCCTTGGTCGCATTGTGTTTTCGAACAATTGCTGAAACCTGCTCAAACTTGTTACGCCCTATCCATAGTTCGCCATCAATAGGATAAGCAGGGAATCCTTTAGTAAACCACTGGGGCAGATTAATCCTCCGCCCCGAGCGAGATAACATAATGCTGCCATTCCAATAGCCTCTTACGCCATCAAGTTTTTCACTGACTAAATAGTCTTCTATCTGAATCGAACTATCAGCTTGATATTCGGTAGCAAGCTGCAAGGAGGGCTTTGATATTTCGCTAGCGTTTAATGCAACGGATATAGAAACAAAGCTAATGAACAGTAAAAACTGCCAATTCAAAAACTGTAAATGCTCCCTATTTGAACTTAGCTTATTAACCTTTGTCATATATGGCTCCATGGTGACGATAAATAGTAAAAGACTATTGCTCATTTTGAAGCCTAGTTCTGAGCTTGAGGTTCGCCATCAGCTAAATGACTGACTTATTGAAATAATACGCTTAGTCAACTTTCATTGAGCCATTAAGTAGCGAAAGCGTGATATGTAACAAGATTGTTGTTGAACTTGACTCTAATTGACTACATATTTAGTTATATTACGATTATACTAGCCCGCTATTTTGGGGACCAACCACTGTAAAACAATAATCAATTATAAGATGGGGATATATGAAACCTGCTAATAACCACGGTATTAAGCGCGTCATTAGAGCGACTGGGTTTTCAATGCAAGGACTAAAACTTGCTTGGAAACATGAAGCAGCATTTAGACAAGAGTTAATTCTTGCTGCAATTATGTTACCTGTTGCCTTACTCGTAGATGTCACTACGGTTGAGCGTATTCTGCTAATTCTCGGGCTTTTTGTTGTCCTTATAGTCGAATTGCTTAACTCTGCTATTGAAGCAGTTGTCGATAGGATTAGCGATGAAATCCATCCTCTGAGCGGCCAAGCTAAGGATATTGCATCCGCAGCGGTATTTATGAGCCTATTCTTTTGCGGTTTAACTTGGTTACTTATCCTGTTACCTAAATTTATCTAACCCAAGCGTATTTAACCTAAGTGTATTTAATCTAAGTAGCGCACAAACATCCTATTACCGCCTCATCTGAACTTGTCGCTCTGATCCATAGATGACGACAAGTTCCGATGCTCAGTGAGCGTTTATGCTCATATAAGCATATTCACTACACTTCAAACATTTAGAATAATAACTCGCTTTGCTGTCCTTTTGGAGCTAGCACAACTCTCTTATCTATACCGCTGGATCAACTACAAATCCCATCAAAAGCAGCGAAAAATACAGTTTGCATGCATTAGATCAAACAATTCAGACATTTTTTGAAACATATCATTCACATTTCCACATATACTGTTATGCTGTTTTCGATGTCCATAGACTGTTGACACGATTCAACAGCTACAAAATAAAAATTATAAGAGATTGCGGAGTTACTTTTAATGTTTAAAAGTTCCACATTTATCACTGCCACGTTATTGGCCCTGATGACTAGCTATAGCGCCTATGCCACGAATGATACTATCATTCGTGTCGGTGGCTTTTACGCTAATACAGATTCAACTATAGATGTAAACGACCCTCTTCTAGGCAATAATTTCTCGTTAGACTTTGAGCAAGATTTAAAGCTTGAAGACTCTCAGTTTTTACCTTTCTTTGAATTTATTCACCGTTTTAACGATAGACATAATATTTATATCGATTGGAAACAGCTACACCGCAGCGCCCTTGTTCAATCCGTAGAAAAGCCATTCCAATTTACTTGGGACGATACAACCTATGATGTAAAAGCAGGGATTGCACTCGACACCACATTAAACATCGACATTGCCCGCATTGGTTATGGCTATGATATTTTTCAAGGTGATCATTATGAGGTCGGTCTGTCAGTAGGCCTGCATGCCATGTTTATCAAAACAGCCTTCAAAGGCGATATAGGTATTTGTGAAGTCGAAATTGAAACCCGCTGTCCAGACACCATAACCATTCCTAAAGTTGTTGATGAGAAGCTAACTGCCCCCTTACCCGATATAGGGGTATATGGCAGTTATGAGCTTTATCCAGGCTTTATGTTTAGCGGCCATGCACAATACTTTTATATCAAACTAGATGATTTAAAAGGTGGTTTAGTTGATATTCGATTAGGTGTTCAGGCCGCAATTACTGAAAACTGGCATATGACAGCTGCATTTAATTACTATGAAGTTGATGTTGAATACACCACCAACATAAAAGATACTGATATAAAGCTTGCTGATTACAATATGTACTACAGCTTTACAGGCCCGATGCTATCGGTAAGTTACCAATTCTAGGTGTTGGAAGTTTAGAATTAGGTTTAATTTAAAACTCATTACTTAGTTAAATAACTAAACTGAAGTACTTCATCAACGTTTCGAATTGAATAAAAAAAGACACCTAAGGGTGTCTTTTTTTATTCTCAGCTTTATGACTCAACGTCCATCTTGTGCTCGACGGCTTTTAAAATCTGACTCTTCTAACCATTTAGGCCAGTCTTCATTGTTTGCCAGAGTAGCCAAAATGTCAGAGATAAGACTGATATCCTGCTTTACCCCTCCCAAACTCCAGCTTGGATCATAATCATCGGCTTCTTTGTGATATTTATGAGCAATATAGTCTGGATCGGTGTCACCTAAACTCATAAACAATAGCCCAGGTACACCTTCCTGTGCTAACGCGAAGTGATCCGAGCGGAACATAAGGCCATTTTGCGGTAATGGATCGCCTTTCACATAACGCTGCTGATGCTTAGCTGCATTATTAAGGTAATACTCCATCTCCGATACGCCTTCTCCATAACGCAATATGTAATCAACACTGTCGTTAACGTTCATACCGTCGATATTTAAAAAGGAAACAATCTGTTTAGTCGGCACCGGTGGCTGCTTGGCAAAATGCTGTGCGCCAATTAGCCCGGTTTCTTCAGCAGTAAATGAGGTAAATAGAATAGAACGTTTAAATGGTTTTTGTTTAGCGCGCAAACTAAACATACGCGCAAGCTCTAGCACTCCCGCAACCCCGCTAGCATTATCGACGGCACCATTGTATATGTGCTTCACCCCTTTCTCGTCAACTCGAGTACCAAGATGATCCCAATGCGCGTGCATCACCACCATTTCATCAGCTCTGTCACTGCCAGGCAAAAGTGCCATCACATTGTAGGACTCTGCGCGTTCAATGCTATTTTTAAGTTCTAGTGTTGCCGATGTTTTCAGCGATACTGGCTTAAAGCTAGATTTAGCTGCCTTTAGCTTTTGTTTTTCATAATCAAGACCGGCTGCAGCAAAAACCTGTTTGGCATTTTCATGCTGGATCCAGCCCATCACGCCAACTTGGTCTTGATTATTATTATCATCAACTAACGTAAATTTGCTGCCAGTATTAGAGTTTTGCACCACGCCCCAGCCATAGGCTGCTGGCGCTGTTTCATGCACAATAAAAACCGCCTTTGCGCCTTGTCTTGCAGCCTCTTCGTATTTGTAGGTCCAGCGACCATAATAGGTCATGGCGTTACCTTTAAACACATCAGGATCTTGCGTGGAAAATCCAGGGTCATTCACCAGCACAATCACTGTCTTACCTGTTACATCTACGTCTTGGTAATCATTCCAATTATATTCTGGCGCGTTAATACCGTAACCCACAAATACGACGTCGCTGTTCTCAAGCTTAACGCTTTCGCTAATTCTTTGGGTTCGGGCGGTAAATTCACTGCCATTGATTAAGTTTTGTGAGCCAATCTTAAGCGACATATTTTGATCTGCCGTAATTTTGGCTAATGGCACTGGCTGCAGGTATTTATCACCAAAACCAGGCTTTAGACCTATCTTTTTAAATTCAGCCTCGATGTAGTTCAAGGTCAGCGCTTCACCGGCAGACAAAGGGGCACGTCCACCATATTCATCACTAGCAAGTATTTTTACATGGCTACGATACTTATCAAGATCGATGCTGATGTCGCTTTTATCTGAGTGAGCAAATGCGGGTAAGGCTAATGCCGACAACACGCTTGCGAGTATTAGTTTATTCACTGCTTGTCCTTTATTGTTATTATTTCGTTCTTTATAGTATTTATTCGACAACTTTGTGGCTGATTTTCATTAAACAGATGTATTCACAAAGGCAAATCATAATAGAATGGCGTAGTGAAATGTACAATGATGCCACCACTCATTTGCATAAAAATTACAAAGTGGCTCAATTGATAAACCAAGGCTGATAAATGTCGAATGAATTGCTCAGGGAAGCTGCCGCTAAATTAAAAAAAGCGGTGCCTTTAATGCTAAAACACCAGATCCCAACCACCCCTACCAATTATGCTTTATGGTATGCCTACGTGGGGCAAAGCAGCCCAGAGCTTAATAAACAATTGGATGAAGTGGTGAACCAGTACAGTACTTGCCCCCCAAGCCAGGGCGAGCGACTCTACCAAGAGTACCTGTCAGATCCCATCGAGTTAGACGTAATTGAACTACGACAAAATCTTGA
This sequence comes from Shewanella sp. 10N.286.54.B9, assembly GCF_041468565.1. Lineage (NCBI taxonomy): Bacteria > Pseudomonadati > Pseudomonadota > Gammaproteobacteria > Alteromonadales > Shewanellaceae > Shewanella > Shewanella sp. 10N.286.54.B9. The sequence goes on along the minus strand of NZ_JBFRIY010000023.1, from coordinate 25,962 downwards.
TGCTATGGTGACAGATCTATCTCAGTCTTTAAAAGATACCAATGTTGATGCTAACCAATTTCAGAGCAAAATAAACAACAACGTTGAGCGCTTAAACAAGATTGAGAATGAGGGCTTCTCCATTGATGAAGTCTTGTCACTGGTAAAAAGCCTCGCCGGCGATGCTGCCGATATTAAAAACAGCACATTGCACTTTAGCGAGCAGCTCGCTCACGCCCAATCAGAGATTAACCAGTTAAAAATACAGCTTAAAAAATCTGAACATGACATGCATTATGATGCGTTAACAGGCGCATTAAACCGTAGAGCATTTAATAAAGATATCAAAGGATTAGTAGAGCAAAACCCACAAGGTCTTTGTTTAATCATCACCGATATTGATCACTTTAAGCTGTTTAATGATACCTACGGCCACCAGCTTGGCGACCAAGTATTAAAAGCCGTTGCCAGAAGACTCGGCGAAAGCTGTCATGAGGGCAGTAAACTGTATCGCTTTGGTGGTGAGGAGTTTGCGTTACTTGTGCCTAAAAGCCAATTGGGTAGAGCGAGGCAATTAGCTGAATCGATGCGCCGTAGCCTTGAAAAGCTGGTGTTAAAAGATAAACGTAAAGATCAGCGAGTCGACAATGTAAGAGCATCATTTGGCGTGGCGCAATACCAAGATAGAGACAGCGATTCTACATTAATAGAGCGTGCCGACAAGCAACTGTACGAAGCAAAAAGATTGGGGCGTAATCGAGTAATGCCAATCACCTAGCCCAAGTAAGGTAAATAATGGCAGAACAGTGACCGCTACACTGTTCTTGCCCTCTTTGTGTTAAATCGCTTCTATTTTGTCTATCGGTACCGCGGTGACAATATAACGTAGCTCACCACCTGCTACAGGGCTACTAAACGGGTAGCAGGTGACCAAAGTTAATTGTTTTTCACCTGCATCGCTCATCACCGAAGTATCACTTTCATGTACCACTTGAGTGTTCACTACTCTATAAAGGATCTCCAAGCCTTGTGCGTTTTGCAGCGTTAATAGTTGGCCAACTTTCACTCCTTTTAATAGGGAAAAATGAGTATCTCTGTGGCCTGCTATTACAGTGTTCCCCGGACCATTGACCGCGGCAGACGACAATACTTGCGCTGGCCCAAATGCTAAGTTTCGACCCGACGCCCCGGCCAGTACATATAAACTGCTGGCATCATTAGCTTTGCCCTCTTTCTCAACATTGATAAATTGAAGCTTGGCTACAGGATGGGTATCCGCCCATGACCAAGGCTTGTGCTGCTGCTGATCATCTAAAGTTTTCTGCCACGCTTGTTGTATTAAAAATTGTGCAAAATATGCCTTAGCCTGCATATACCCTCCTTGAACCACAAAAGACAATCCAACAATGAACAATAAGGCCGAAAATAGCAGGTGAATGCGCCGATGAGCAACCAACCTCGTACTCTTTCCTTCGCCAGAAGCAGCTCCGTTTATTGAACAAACAGGGGTCATAGTGCAGCCCTGTTTGCTCTGCGGCCAACGCGACCAAAAGAGCCCCAATACAGTAGTGATAATAGCAATAACATGCCGCCAAAAATCAGCATGGCATAGCTACTGGTCGCAGTTTGCGGTAAACGCTGCCAACCTTTAGGCGTATGCGGTAACACCCGCCCATTAACAGATTTATCTCCAATAGGCCTAGCAGGAGTTTTATCTATCGCTACCAAGCTGGTGTATGCACTCATCACATGATAATTGAGTGAAATGGCGGTGACTTGCTTCTCGATACGGTCGCGATTAGCAGGCTCTTTCGATAACTCCAGTGCAGCAATCTGTTTTCTGGCCCATATAAGATCTAAGCCTTTAGCTTCAGCGCTATTTTCAACCGCTAGCGATTGCTGCCAATACTGTCCTGCTAGTTGTCCGCTCACTACCAGTTCTTTGTCGCTAAAGCTTGGCAGTTTCATCGCCACCATTATTGGCTCATGGGCATAAAGATCTGGAATACTCGCAGGCCAGTAATCTGGAACACTGCCATCGGCAAAGCGAACCTCAACGTCGGTTACGGTGGGCTTTTCTAGCTTATCTAGCATCGCCACCATTTTAGTTTTAACTTCAGATTGTTTACCAATATAGGTATAGGTGCCGCGGCCGAGTTCAGCTGCTCTTTGCATAAAGTGCGCGTTAGGGGCGGCGCCAATGCCGATGGTAAATAGTCTGCTTTGTTGCAACTGATCACGAATTTGAGTAAATAGCTGCGGCTCATTACCTACCGCGCCATCGGTGATAAATAGCACCTGACGTAATCGCTCACTATTGGCATCTTGCTGAGACAGCGCTTTATCGAGAGCCAGTGACATTTCGGTGCCACCGTTTGCTTGCAGGCGCTGCACATAAGCTTGCGCTCTGCCAATGTTTATCGCACTGGCGTTTAATGGTGTATCCGACAATGCATAAACGTTGGAATTGAACTGCAAAATATTAAAACTGTCCTGCGCTGACAGACCCGCTAATGCGTAATTGATGGATGACTTTGCCTGCTCAATGGCTTCTCCAGACATAGAACCTGAGGTGTCAATCACCAAAATAAGCTCTCTTGGGGCAACCGCTGACAAACGCATTTTGTCTTGCGGTGGCAACAACATCACTAATGAGTATTTCGGCTGAGCGGCACTGTTTTCCTTAAGGTTTTCTTGTTCGTGGGTTTTACCTTGTTGGCTAAAAATGGCTGCCTTCGGCGCACTGCCAACAACCGGTCGCCAATTGAGGACGAAGTCACTATTAGCCTTTGCAGCCGTTAACTGGATCTGCGCTTTAGAGTCCTCATTGCTGCTAACTTCAATCTGATGATAAGGACTGTTTATTTCGCCAATAGCCATACCAGCATCGAGCATCACCTCAATGTCGACTAAATTAACACTTGTTGTTTCAGCTTCTTGCTGGGATCTCAGAGTAGAAGCCACATAGCTATTAACCTCTGTCGCCATATCAAAAAGCGCTGACTTTTCACCACCAGGCTTATATCGCGGGGCGACCACCATTGGGAACCGCAAGCTAAACTCACCTTTATCATAGTGCACCAGCTCTTGATAACTAAGCTCTACAATAAGGGTTTCGCCAGGGGCTAAATTGGCTACTTCGGCGCTAAATATATTGGGCCTTTGCTGTTGCAGTAAACTCGCTTTTTTACCCTGCTTCTTAGCTTCATTAAATAGCGCTTTGGCTTTTGCTTTCGGTTTTATCTTCCCCTCTATGACCCGCTCACCGATAAACATTCTAAGGCCGTCAACCGCTGCTTCATTCGGCAACGGAAACACATACTCGCCATTAACCCAAACAAGTTGCTCATTACTAAATTCATGACGCAGTGAAACCCTATTCACCCAGCCTGAAACGTGCATACTCACAGTGGTTTTCATCGGCAAAGACAAGCTTGCCTTGCCGGCTGTATCGTAAGTAATCAAACTGCCTTGCGCTATGGCGTTAACCATTTCAACTCGACTCTCTACACTTTTAGTGGCTGATGTTGGCACAGTGGCGGTTGCACTGCTATACATCGGCAAGAACACTGTGCCCAACAGCAGCAAAGCTTTATAGCAATGCCGAACGAAACCTTTGGCTGCATCTTGTTGGCTAACCATCTTTATCTCCTTATAAACACCGCGCAGCCTGATAGCTATCAGGCTACGAGATTGAGTCATACCCGTTATCGATGGATTAATGAGCTGGGTTTGCTGCAAGTGCGCTATCATGAGATTGCAGTTTTAAGGTCACGCGGCGATCAAAGAAGTCATTTTCAAAGTTTTGTTCTGCCGTGAGCGGCGAGCTTGCGCCATAGGCCTGATAGTTTAGGCGCTCACTGGCAACGCCCTGCTCTACTAAGTAATTAGTCACTTCAGCTACTCGTTGCTCAGATAATGCTTGGTTGTAATCGCCATTACCGCGTCTGTCGGCGTAACCGGTCAAGTCCAACGTTAACTCTGGAGAGAGCGACATCGCATAGGCCACATCGTCAAGCTGTTGCTGAAAGTGAGGTTCAATGGTTGATGAGCCCGTTTTAAACTGCACATTAAGTCCAAGTGCCAGCTCTGTGAGCTTCTGCTCTTGCGCCATTTTCAGACTGTTTAGTTGCTGCTGTGCATCTTCATACTGACTAGACAGTGCTATGAGAGACTGATTTTCTTCATTCAGCGACGCTAGCTGCTCCTGTTTATTTTCCAGCATCACCTGCTGCGTTTTAATCTCATCATCATCGCCAACAGATTTACCTAATAAGCTACCTGCAAATGCCCCAATGATAGCGCCAACAGGGCCACCAACGACGGCGCCAACCACAATGCCTGAGCTCAAACCAATTAACTCTTCATTGTGACTACGTTCGGTGTTCTCCACATTTTCTGCAGCGCTCACATTTGATGAAAGAGTGATAGATGCGATAACCAGTGACGCGATAAGATGCTTTTTCATAATATTTCCCTTTATGTACTTATTTAAATTAAATTGCCAAAGTGCGGCGTCATTTCAATAACGCTATTAAACCTCAGCCAAATGGCTGTAAAAGGGAGCAAACGTGGCAATTTAAATATCAAATGTGGCAACAAAATGGCAATCGTTGTTAGCGCCTTTAAACACAGGTAAAATCCTGTATAGTCACAATCAATTACCGAGATAACGCTAAAATTAGTCAGCCATGAAACGAATCGCGATAGTAGAAGATGAAGCCGCCATTAGAGAAAATTACAAAGACGTTTTGCAACAGCAAGGCTATAGCGTGCAGGCTTATGCAAATCGATTAGAGGCGATGCGCGCTTTCAATACTCGTTTGCCGGATCTAGCGATTATCGATATCGGCTTAGAAAATGAGATCGACGGCGGCTTTACGCTGTGCCAATCACTTAGAGCTATGTCCAGCACACTCCCCATCATCTTTTTAACCGCCAGAGACAGCGATTTTGATACAGTTTGTGGCTTGCGTTTAGGCGCCGATGATTACCTGAGTAAAGAGGTGAGTTTCCCCCATCTTATTGCTCGATTAGCAGCGCTATTTAGACGCTCAGAACTTAAAGATGCCAGCAGCGATAACAGTCCATTAATTGACCATGGATTACTTTCTATTGATATTAATCGGATGCAGGTTTACTGGAACAAACATCATATCGAACTGACTGTGACGGAGTTTTGGATGGTGCACGCACTCGCCAGGCGCCCTGGACACGTGCGTCAGCGCCAAGAACTGATGCAAGAGGCGAAGATATTCGTCGATGACTCGACGATTACCTCCCACGTTAAGCGGATCAGGAAGAAGTTCATCGCCCAAGACCCACAGTTTGATTGTATTGATACCGTTTACGGCATGGGCTACCGCTGGGATGCTCAGAGCTAATGCTCAACCTTCCAATTGGCCTGCGCGCAAAAGTCGCGGTTTTATCGCTGTTTTTACTCTGCCTGCCTTGGCTTGGGTATCAATATGTGTGGGAGATGGAAAAGTACCTCAGGCTGGGGCAAGAGAAAACCCTCGAAGGCACCACCCAAGCATTAGCGACGGCGCTACACGAACGGCCACGATTATTCGACAGCCAAGCCAGCTTTTTAACCCAAGTTGAACAAGGTCGCGACCTTTATGCTTATCCTCTTGCAGGTCCTATTCAACTCGATGGCAAGTTAGGTGACTGGCAACCCTATCGCCACCGCGCATTACATTATGGTAAAGATTATCAGATCTATAAACGCGACCAAGCAACGCCATTAGCCGTAGACTTTACTCATATGGTGGGGAAATACGCCGGTTACCTATACGGATTTTTTGAGGTCACCGATCCGCAAGTGATCTACCGCGGTAAAAACAGCTTAAGCATCGATCGTAACGACCATATCGCTATTGCTACATTGGCACCCGACGGTCAGTTTCGCCGCTATATCGTCGCCACCACTAAAGACGGCTGGATAAGTGCCTTTGAGCTGCCTGAAGATCCAGCGCTAACCACTCCAGTTACTCCCGAAGTAAAAATCCAAGGTAAGTGGCTGAAAACTGCTAAAGGCTATAATGTCGAACTGCGGATCCCACTTAGCATGGTCGGCAGCAAACTGGGTTTTGCCATCTATGACGTCAACGACCGTAACACTCGGCAGCTAGATGCCATCGTCGGCACATCGGCCATCGATGATGTTAACAAGCTAGGTACTGTACTGGTGCCCTCACCTGAAATCGAAAGCATTATCAAAGGTATGGCCCACAATAGCTCGCGCATTTGGGTGGTCGATAAACATGGTCGTGTACTGGCAAAATCCGGTGATATACGTTCAGATAATAGCGTGTGGGCGCGCTCTACCATTGAAAAAGAGGGTAAAAGCAGTTGGGACAGATTTAAGCAACAATACCTGCACCCGCTCTACTATAAAATATTAACCACGCCGCCAAAAGATTTTGTCGACTCCTTACAAGACTCCACTGTGCTGCAAGGGAGTCATATCAGTAAGGCACTGCAGGGTAAACAAGGCTCGACCTGGCGACTGACTCCCGACAGTAAAGCCGTCGTGTTAGCCGCAGCCAGCCCAATTTGGATCGACGATAAAGTGATGGGAGTAGTAATTGCTGAAGAAACCACCCATGGCATTCGCACCCTGCGCAATAAAGCCTTAGAGAAACTGTTTAACGTGATCCTCACCATCATGAGTATGGGCACATTAGCACTATTCTTTTTTGCTTCTAATATCTCTAGCAGAATACGTAAACTACGTGATGAAGCTGAGGAGGCGATTGATAACCAAGGCCGGATTAAAAAGTCGATTCAAGGCTCAAAAGTGCGCGATGAAATTGGCGATCTCTCCCGCAGCTTTGCCAGTATTGTCAGTCGACTCGGCCAATATACGCACTACTTGGAGAACATGTCATCACGTCTGTCCCATGAACTGCGCACACCAGTCGCCGTTGTACGCTCCTCATTGGAGCACTTAAGCCTGCAAACCCTTAACCCTGATAGTCGCAAATATGTTGACCGGGCACAAGAAGGTGTAAACCGCCTGAATATGATCCTCAGCAATATGAGTGAAGCGACTCGTCTGGAAGAGAGCCTAACCCATGCAGAAAAATCGCTGTTTCCATTAGATAAAGTGGTGAGTGGCTGTATGCAAGGCTACCAGATGACCTACCCTAATCAGCGATTCAATACCGATATTGAACCGCAAACGATCTTAGTTGAAGGTGTCCCGGAGTATATCGCCCAGTTGATGGATAAGTTGATTGCTAACGCACTGGAGTTTAGCCACCCTGACAGCGCGATTGAGGTGAGTTTAGTAGTGCAGAGCAAATCAGCACTGATAACCGTGATCAATTATGGGCCACCGTTACCCGATAATATGTCAGAGCAGATATTTGAATCTATGGTTTCTGTGCGCGCGCAAAAGGCACAAGATAAACCGCACTTGGGGCTAGGCCTTTATATAGCTCGGCTAATTAGTCTGTTTCATAAAGGCAAAATTAGCGCCCAGAACAGAGTCAACGAGCAAGGTGCGGTCTCAGGGGTTGAAATTGTCATCCAGCTGCCTATTAGTAAAGAAAAGCCCGTTTAAGACAACCTTGAATATATTGACGCTTCACTTTAGCCGTTTAGATGTTAAGATGGCTAAAACCAAAAATGCCTTATTGTGGAATAATAATCCTATGAAAAAAGAAACGCAGATAATTAGTCTTGGCCGTGACAAAAAATGGACTCAAGGAGTGATCAATCCACCGGTTTACCGGGCATCAACCATGGTTTTTGATACCATGGAAGATCTGCGTTTTGCTGCAAAAAACAAAGCCAATGGCGAAATGTTTTATGGCCGTCGTGGCGGCCCTACTCACTTTGCCTTTCAAGCTGCAATTGCTGAACTTGAAGGCGGTGTAGGCACTGCACTTTACCCGTCTGGTAGCGCGGCCATTAGCAACAGCTTACTGTCATTTTTAAAAGCTGGCGATCATCTATTAATGGTCGACAGCGCCTATGAGCCTACTCGTGACCTGTGTAATAAGTTACTGGCTGGATACGGCATCGAAACCACCTATTACGACCCAATGGTTGGTGAAGGTATACGTGAATTGATTCGCCCCAACACTAAGGTGCTGTTTTTAGAATCTCCAGGCTCTATCACCATGGAAATTCAAGATGTGCCAACATTAAGCCGTATCGCCCATGAACATGATGTGGTTGTTATGTTAGATAATACTTGGGCATCGCCAATCAATTCACGTCCATTTGAGATGGGTGTTGATATTTCGATACAAGCCGCGACTAAGTACATTGTCGGCCATTCCGACGTAATGATGGGCACAGCTACCGCCAATGAAAAGCATTGGCAACAACTGCGAGAGCACAGTTACTTGCTAGGGCAATGCACTTCACCCGATGATGTTTACCTTGCTAGCCGAGGACTACGGACATTGGGTATTCGTTTAGCTCAGCACGAACAAAACGCTTTAAAAGTGGCAAATTGGCTCAATAGTCGTCCAGAAGTTGATCATCTGCGCCACCCGGCATTTGAAACTTGCCCAGGGCATGAATTCTTTAAGCGCGACTTTAGTGCATCGAATGGCTTGTTCTCGTTTGTACTAAAGCAAGGCGATCAAAAAGCGGTCACCGCCTTTGTAGAAAACATGCAGCACTTTAAGATGGGCTTCTCTTGGGGTGGTTTTGAAAGTCTAATCTTAGGCGTGTTCGGCATTGATAAGCTGCGCACCGCCACTAAATGGGATAGCAGCAAGCCGCTGATCAGACTGCATATTGGCCTTGAAAACGTCGACGATCTGATTGCTGATCTCGATGCAGCCTTTGATCGCTTCAATGCCGAGCTAGAATTAACAGCAAAATAACCAACTTCAGCAAACCGGCTACAAAAAATCCGAGGCCTAGTAATAGGGCTCGGATTTCTTATATCTGCTAACCAGTTACGCTAGTCAAACAGCTGATCAGCAACAAACGGGTTTTGCGCGCGTTCTTCGCCAAAGGTCGACAACGGACCATGACCCGGAATGAACTGTACCTCATTACCCAAAGGCCACAGCTTTTTAGTGATAGAGTCGATGAGATCTTGATGGTTAGACTGCGGGAAATCAGTACGGCCAATAGAGCCTCTAAACAGCACATCGCCGACCCAGGCAATAGCCGCCGCTTTAGCAAAAAACACCACGTGGCCCGGCGTATGTCCAGGGCAGTGCAACACTGATAGCACCTGCTCACCCACCGTCACTTCATCACCCTCTTGTAAAAAACGGCTTGGAGTAAACGGGTCACAATGTACAAAGCCAAAATGTTGACTTTGCTTTGGCAAGCTCTCTAACCAAAAACTATCTGCCAAATGTGGTCCAACAATAGGTATATCCAATTGCTCGGCAAGAGTTTGCGCCGCACCGACATGGTCAATATGGCCATGGGTTAATAACACTTGTTCAATGTGGACATTGTTTTTAGCGGCTTCTTCCAAAATTCGCTCAAGGTTTCCACCAGGATCAACCACAGCCCCTTTCAAGCTTTGCTCACACCAGATTAAACTACAGTTTTGCTGAAATGGCGTGACCGGTATTAACTGATACTTCATCGAAACTCACCTAACAATTATTTAGCAGTGCAATGGTTAAAGATTACGCCAACTTGAGCATTTCCTCTATAAATAATTGGTAGAACATGAGCTAACGCTCACAAAAGCGGCATATTAAACGCAGCTAATATTTAATTCGCTCTATGTTTACCTTCCACTAGTGCAACAGCAGTTGCTATTTACTACACCCTGGTCAGATACATTGCTATTCACGAGCCTTTCCTTGATGCGACTAAATTGCAACTACCTGTTATTAAAAACAAATAAAGCTTTACTCGGATTTACCGACTTTTACACTATGCAGCAGCTCGCTTACAAGCGCACCTGTAACATGTAAGCATACTCATTAACAAACCAAGGTTTAATATGAAAAAGAGGCCGACAAATCTCAAACCATCATTGATGATGTTGTTCTGTGCATTGTCACTGCTTGGATGCGGTTCTGGAGACTCCGAGACAGCGCCTGAAGAGAGTCCAATAAACAGTGCGCCAATAGCTGATGCGGGCGAAGATCAAGCAGTGGAGACAGGAACATTAGTGACGTTAGATGCAAGCTCGAGCTCAGATATCGATGGTGACGCATTAACCTATAGTTGGACAATCATTTCCGCACCAACAAACAGCGCCACTTTATCCGAACAAACAAGCTTAACACCCAGTTTTACAGCGGATAGCGATGGTGAATATATTATTTCGTTAACCGTCAATGATGGTGCAGCTAACAGTCAGACTGATACGGTTATTGTCACTAGCTCATCAGCCACTTTGAATATCAGCTACCCTATTGTCGACACCAATCAAAACACCTGTTACAGCTCATCAACGGGTCAAGCAGAGCCATGTGCAGGCAGTGGCTACGATGCCGATTTTTCGGGTAATCAACCGAGTTACACATTAAGCAGTGACGGCAGTGCAGTGTTTGATAACGTCACAGGGTTAATTTGGCAACAAAGCAGCGATATAAATGGTGACGGGGTATTAGATTACGATGATAAATTATTCCAATCTGAAGCCGTTACACATTGTGAAGAACTCAATATTGCAGGCAGAGATGACTGGCGTTTACCTAGCGTAAAAGAAGCATATTCACTCATCTTATTTAGTGGGAAGGATGCCAGTAACTATCAAGGTACTGATACATCGACACTTGTTCCTTTTATAGACAGTGCTTTTGATTGGGCTTTTGGAGATTTAAATTCTGGAAGTGATCGCATCATTGATGGCCAGTACGCCTCAACAACACTGTATGTCAGCACCACGATGCATGGTGATCCAACCATGTTTGGGGTTAATTATGTTGACGGCAGAATTAAAGGCTATCCAACCGATACTAAAGAATATTACGTACGTTGCGTTGCTGGAAATACTGACTATGGAACCAATGAATTTGTTGACAATAACGACCAAACGGTCAGTGACAATGCTACTGGGTTAATGTGGCAACAAAACGACGCTGAATCAAGCAATTGGGAAGATGCTGTTCAGCAATGCCAATCTGCGACGACGGCGAACTTTAATGACTGGCGATTACCAAATGCCAAAGAGCTACAAAGTATTGTGGATTACTCTGTATCACCAGATACCCATAAGCAAGCTGCTATCAACGGTATATTTAATAGCACTTCGATTGAAAATGAAGAGGCTAGTACAGATTGGGGCTATTACTGGAGCTCAACAACTCATGTCGATAATAGTGATGACGGTAGCAACGCGGCTTACGTTTCATTCGGTCGCGCATTAGGCTATATGCAAGGCACTATATTAGATGTCCATGGGGCAGGTTCACAACGAAGTAATGACAAATTGAATGTAGCGAGTGAAAAAGGGGCCGCATCTGCAACAGGCGTAAATGGCCTATTTTATTATAAAGGACCTCAAGGCGATATCTTACGCAACAACAATAAAACTCGTTGTGTTCGAGATTTAGACTCCACAAATAGTGATAGCCAACAATTTACCTTGTTCTCACCGTTGCAAGCTACTGACACTTATCTTATCAATGAACTCGGAGATACCGTTCAAAGCTGGCAAAGTGACTATCGTCCGGGGTTATCAGTTTACCTATTAGAGGACGGTACATTATTGCGCTCAGGTGTTAGCGATAACATCGACACCGTTTTTGCTGAGCAAGTGGGCGGGACTGCCGGTATTATCGAAATACTCGACTGGGAAAGCAACCAAGTATGGAGCACAACTCTCTCAACCAACAGCTACTTAAGTCACCACGATGTAGAACTACTACCTAATGGCAATATTCTAGCCATTGTTTGGGAAGCTAAAACCGCTGAACAAGCTCTAGCATTAGGCCGAACTCAAGTCGCAGATGCATCATTATGGGCTGATGCAGTTTATGAAATTTGTCGGACTAGTGCAGATAACCCATGTACTGATGGCGAAATCGTTTGGCGATGGAGTGTTTGGGATCATATTGTGCAAGATGTAGATGACACGATAAGCGCTACCTATGTATCAGATATAACAGCGCACAGTGACAAGGTTAATCTGAACTATTTTAACGGTGCAGGCTCCTCAGACTGGACTCATATAAACTCGATTGACTACAACGTTAACACTAACCAAATACTACTAAGCGTGCATAACTTTAATGAATACTGGGTGATAGATCATAATAATGAGAATAAAGGTATTGTCTCTAGAGTAGGAAACCCTGCGGCTTATAATGGTACGGGTGAGCAAACGTTATTCGTGCAGCACGACGCGCAATGGATTGATGAGGGTTTAGCGGGCGCAGGAAATATTCTGGTGTTTAATAATGGCACTAACAGACCGGAAGGTAATTACTCTTCGGTGGATGAGTTTTGTGCTACAGAAAACGATTGCTCCGCCGGTGAAATTCTCAATAGCTATCAGGAAGGTGTATCTGGCGAATTTTATGCGGAACGTATTTCAGGTGCTCAACGGTTAAGCAATGGTAATACTCTCGTTTGCGAAGGTACTGAAGGCCGTTTTTTTGAATATGACAGCAACCATGACATTACTTGGGAGTATAACTTTGGTTCAGCGGTGTTTAGAGCAACACGATATGAAAGTGACTATCTAGGGTTAAATAAACTCATTTAATCAAACAAGACATCAGAGGTAATTTTGCAGTGAGTTTGCTCTTAAATGTTGGCAACCTTAACTCAAATAACAGTGCAATTAACGATGGCTGTCTATATATTTTAGTTCCTATAAATTTAGGTCAGCATATCAGCTCTGTAGAGTGAAACTCGCCGCTTTTCAATTTCAGTACATCAAATTTACAACTAGCCATTAATAATACGCCTATTTAGCGAACTTTAGCCTTCCCGTATGTAATGAGTAGGGCTTTCATAGTAGAGATAGTTTTCATTGTGAGCACTTAATAGAAACGATACTGCTTTACGAAAATGCTGATTATCAACGCTTTTAGTCACATATACTTTCAACTCGCTAGTATATTTTTTCAATAAAGTAGAACCTTCATTGGTATGCATCCCAACAACAAATGCGATGTTAATTAAGACTGTAAACATGAACGTTAACCGAAAACTTTGCTTCTTACTTTTATGTCGGAGTTTTTGCTGTGCAACTATAGCACCTGGCCAACCAAAAAATAGTGAATATATATGAAGTGTACTTTCAGAAACTCGCCATTCATTATTCTGAGCAGCTCTTTTATCTTTTGCGTAGATAAAAAATGTTAATAAGCTCGCTATAATGAATATTAAGGAGACGATTGGAGGCAAATAACCTAAGTAAAATGATACACATAATGCAATTGATAAAGCATAAATGGGTAGATAGTGAAATTTCATAGTCAATCTCTAACAGCTAGCAGCTTATTCAACAGTAGTAGGATAACTAACAAAGCAGCCTAATTATTCAAGTCACTCTATCACCGACAAACAATTGCTGTAAAAGGATTTTTTAAAATCTAATGCTGCGCACTATTAGCTCTTTGCTAGAAATTTACAGCATGGTTGCCCGATTTCGGTATACAATCTCCCGTTTCATTGCCCATAAAATAATTAACGACTAACAAGGCGAACCCAATGACTCCAGACCTTACCTTTGCCGGCATGCTTGCCCATAAACATACCTTCACCCTGCCCCTTGATTATCAGCAGCCTAATGGTGAGAGTATTAGTGTTTTTGCCCGTGAACTGGTTAGCCCTGAAAACCAAGGTAAGCAGTTGCCTTTTATAGTATTTTTTCAAGGTGGTCCCGGTTTTGGTGCGGTCAGACCCGCCGCTACTGGAGGCTGGATAAAACGAGCACTGCAAGAATTTAGAGTGTTGCTGCTCGATCAGCGCGGTACAGGATTGTCGACTCCTGTAAGCAGTGCAAGCTTGTCGCACTTGAACTCTGCCCAGCAAAGTGAATATTTGAGTCACTTTCGCGCCGATAATATTATTCGCGATGCCGAGTCTATTCGTCAGCAATTGATTGGTGATGATAAATGGTCGATTCTCGGGCAGAGTTTTGGTGGGTTTTGTGTTTTAAAGTATTTAAACGATGCGCCTAAAGGCGTTGCAGAAGCTTATATTACTGGTGGTATTCCATCGCTAAGCCGCAGTGCCGATGAAGTCTATCAAGCGACATACCAGCGGGTTATCGCTAAAAACAACGATTTTTTTACTCGTTTTACTGACGCTCAAGATTTAGTTAAAGCGCTCGCGCAACATATCAGCGAGCACGAGGTAAAACTGGCCACTGGTGAGAAATTTACCGTAGAGATGCTGCAACTGCTTGGGATAAACATCGGTATGGAGCAAGGTCCTGAGAGCGTCTACTATCTGTTGGAACATGCGCTAATCACCACGGCTAGCGGTACCATAGTAAACCCGCTATTTTTGGCACATTTCTGCCAGTTACTCGATTACAACACCAACCCCATTTTTGCCTTACTGCATGAGTCTATTTATTGCCAGCAAAGCGCGTCAAACTGGTCTGCTCATCGAGTAAGACAGCAATATCCGCAGTTTAACTACAGCGCCGATAAGCCGTTTTTATTCACAGGAGAGATGATCTACCCGTGGATGTTTGAGCAGTTCAATAACCTTAAGCCGTTAAAAGAGGCTGCGGCTATACTAGCTGAAAAAAGCGATTGGCCGATGCTATATCAACCAACAAAATTAGCAGAAAACAAGGTGCCTGTTGCCGCTGCGATATACAGCGAAGATATGTTTGTTGAAATGCGCTATAGCCTAGAGACAGCCGCTAAAGTGGGTAACTTAAAGTACTGGTTAACCTCTGAATATGAGCACAACGGTATTCGTATGGATGGCGAGCATATTTTGGACAGATTAATTGCAATTAATCGTGGGGGAAACTTACGTTAATTAAGAAACACTTAAGATTACCTCGACATAATGTAATCTGTTCCTCACCTGTATCACCTTTGGCAAGCCTTATTTAGGCTTGCTTTTTTTGTCCCGAAAACCATATTTAAAGTCTCTCTCTAATTGAGGTTATCTCTGATGGACATCACTCATCTGGAACAACTTAGCTCAACGACATTGCTCGGGATCGTTAACGAAAAACTCAGATTAACCTGCAGCGACCAAGCCGCACTTTTCTATGAGATGGATATTGATAAACAGCTGTTAGAGGCCAAGCTTGCCGACATCGGTTATCACTATGATGCGCTCAGCAATCAATATAAAAACCTCTAATCTATATTTAGCCTGCACAACAAGAAAATTAGTTATATCTTAAATTATTTCCATATTACTAGAAAAATAGACAGTGAACCGCTTAGCGGTTATTATCATGCTCATAATTTAGCCCAAGGCATTTACCAATTATGATTTCGATAAAACCTGTAATCCAAGGATGAGTATGAATAATTCAAAATCAATTGCTAAGTCCTCTTTAAAAGGCAACATTGAGCAGCTAAGAAGTACAACACCATTGAGTCACGCTCCTAGAGTATTAATACTCTATGGCTCTATTCGAAATGGTTCAATCAGCAAAATGTTGGCGATAGAAGCAATGAACTTGCTGCAATCTTTTGGCGCTGAAGTCAAAATGTTCAACCCTGAACATTTGCCAATGTTTGACTCTGCCAACGTAAACAACCCGTACGTATTGAAACTTAGGGAGTTAGCAGTCTGGTCCGAAGCCATGGTGTGGTGCTCTCCAGAAGTCCATGGCAACTTCACGGGCGTTTTTAAGAATCAAATCGATTGGTTACCGTTATCTACAGGTTCTATTCGACCTACACAAGGTAAAACTTTGGCTCTAATGCAAATTAGCGGCGGTTCGCAGTCTTTTAATGTGGTAAATAATATGCGAATACTAGGTCGCTGGATGCGTATGTTCACTATCCCGAATCAATCATCAATTCCCAAAGCTCACCAAGAGTTTGATGATACCGGAAAGATGAAACCCTCAGCTTTTAAAGATCGGGTAATGGATGTCCTGCAGGAGCTGTTTAAAATGACATTAATGCTCAGGGAGCAGTCACAATGGTTAACTCACAGATATTCAGAAAATAAACTCGCGATAGCTCCCCCCACTGTTGCAACCATTCAGAAGGATAAGTAGCTGATACTATCTGCGTAATGAGTATTACTGCGACCTATATTTTATCTAGCTGATCGATTGCGCGATGTGCCGATTATTGAAAGCTGAGAATAAATCAACACTCAATCAGCTTTTAAGCTTGAGTCAAGAAAGAGAACTACATACGCTGAATTGACTAAATAACGATTGCAAATAACACATCATTCACGGAGAGCATTGTGATAAACAAAGGAAGTTGTTTGTGTAACAAAGTAAAATATGAAATCAATGGTGAGCTTACAGATGTATTAAATTGCCATTGCAGTATGTGCCGCAAACTACATGGCGCAGCATTTAGAACTCGAGCCCAAATAAATACCGCTGACTGGCGTACGATTCAAGGTAAGCAGTTCATTAAATTCTATGAATCATCACCGGGTGAGCATAAAGGCTTCTGTGCTGAATGTGGCTCCAGCCTTTATACCAAGTTTGATGCTAACCCCAATGTGCTCGGTTTTCCTTTGGGTACATTAGACACCGACCCAAAAGTCACTCCATCTCGTCACATCTTTGTTGGCAGTAAAGCGCCTTGGTACGAGATTGCAGACGACTTACCGCAACAACACGAGTATGAATAGTACTAATCCGTTGCAGTTAATAAAAGACGATAAAGGCGGTGCCTTTATCGTCTTTAATATTCACATACTAACAAGTTTATGGCTTGCTACAGCTTAACTTGTTGCTGAACTTTGTTTACGGCTAAAGCGATAAACCAGTGAGTAAAGCACAGGTAAAATCACCAGCGTTAGTAGCGTTGACGAGATAATACCGCCTATCACTACCGTTGCCAGTGGCCTTTGCACTTCTGCACCAGTACCGACATTGAGCGCCATCGGCACAAAACCCAGACTTGCCACGAGCGCCGTCATCATCACAGGGCGTAAACGTTGGCTTGCCCCTTGTTTAATGGCTTCAATGAGCTCAAGCCCTTGCAGTTTAAGCTCCTTAATAAAGCTCAGCATCACCACACCATTTAGCACCGCAATACCAGATAGTGCAATAAAGCCAATGGCCGCTGAAATCGACAATGGCATATCTCGTAGCACTAGAGCTAATACACCACCTGTAAGGGCTAACGGTACGCCGCTAAAGATAATGAGTGAATCTCGCACTGAGCCAAAGGCGCTGTATAACAAACCAAAAATGAGCAGCAGTGTTAACGGCACTAAAATCATTAAGCGATTCGATGCTGATTCTAGCTGCTCAAAAGTGCCGCCATATTCACTCCAGTAACCACTGGGAAGCGCGAGCTCATCCGCCATCACATTTTTAGTGTCTTGTATAAACGAGCCTAAATCACGTCCATCAACGTTAGCGGTAACCACCACATGGCGTTTACCACTTTGACGGTTTATCTGATTCGGCCCCACTTTAAAGTGCAGCTCTGCCACTTCACCCAATGGCACATAGCTGAGATCTGGGTTCAACTCACTTGATAGTGCGATGGGAATATTGGCTAGCTTGTCGAGATCTTGACTGATCTCATCCGCCATTCTCACTACCAGCTTAAAACGTCTATCACCTTCATAGATAAGCCCGACTGGTATGCCCGAAACTGCTGTTTGTAGCGCTTGTTGCACGTCAACAATCGTCAGCCCCAACAACGCTAAATGATCACGGTTAGGCTCGACCGATAACATTGGCAGACCAGACATCTGCTCGACGCGGACATCGGTTGCGCCCTCTATGCCTTGGAATAAACCTACGGCGCGGTCGCCCGCCTCTTTTAAGATATCGAGGTCATCACCATAGATCCTTAAGGCCACATCGGCGCGCACACCGGCGATTAACTCGTTAAAGCGCATTTCAATCGGCTGGGTAAACTCATAGTTATTACCCGGCACTTGCTCAACATGCTCACGAAGTTCATCAACAAACTGCGCTTTGGTCTTAGTTGGATCAGCCCACTCAGAGCGTGGTTTGATGATTAAGATGGTATCGGCAACACTTGGCGGCATAGGATCGGTTGCCACTTCTGGTGTGCCCACTTTAGAGAATACCCGCTCAACTTCATCAAGCTCACTAATTACTACTTCGAGCTTTTTCTGCATCTCAATCGATTGCTCAAGCCCAGTGCCGGTGATCCGCATGGCATGCATGGCGATATCCCCTTCATCGAGTTTTGGCAGAAATTCAGAACCTAAACGACTGAGCTGAACACTGGTCACCACCATCAGCACGATAGCGCCTGCAATGATAATAAAAGGACGTTTAAGCGAGAAGAACAACACCGGCTCATAGGCTTTACGTGCACCTGCCATCAGCCAGTTTTCTTTCTCGTTCACTTTGCCTTTTACAAACAGCGCAATGGCCGCTGGCACAAACGTTACCGAAAACAGCAACGCACCAATAAGTGCTGCCACCACGGTAAAGGCCATCGGGTGGAACATTTTGCCCTCAACGCCGCTTAAGGCAAATATTGGCAGATACACTAACATAATGATAAGTAGACCAAACACCGCCGGACGAAACACCTCTTTGGTCGCATCAGCAACCACTTTAATGCGCTCTTCAAGCACCAGTAAGCGACCGTATTGATGTTGTGCCATGCCTAAGCGGCGCAGGGCATTTTCAACAATAATCACTGCGCCATCGACAATAATACCGAAATCAATTGCACCAAGGCTCATCAGGTTGCCTGATACGCGGTTAGCGGTCATCCCAGTAATGGCAAATAACATACTCAAAGGGATAACTAGCGCCGCAATCAGTGCAGCGCGGAAATTACCCAGCAGCGCAAACAGCACCACGATAACCAGCACGGCGCCCTCAAATAGGTTTTTCTGTACCGTTTCAATTGCTTTGTCGACCAAGGTTGTGCGGTCGTACACCGCTTCTGCCACTATGCCCTCAGGCAAGCTTGCATTGACTAGCTGGAGTTTTTCTCCTACTTCTTTAGCCACTACGCGGCTGTTCTCACCCAGTAACATAAACGCGGTACCCAGCACGGTCTCTTCGCCGTTTTGACTGGCAGCGCCGGTACGTAACTGCTTACCGTAAAACACATCGGCAACATCGCCTATTCGCACAGGTGCGTCATCACGTTTAGTGACCACGACTTGGCGAATAGACTCAAGATCTTTCAGCTGCCCTGGAGAGCGTACTAACCATTGCTCGCCGCTGCGCTCGATATAACCGGCACCTGCATTGCGGTTATTGAGTTCAAGTGCGCTAATGACATCATCAACAGTCACCTTAAATGCCAATAGCTTTGCTGGCACTGGCGCGACTTGATATTCACGCTCATAACCACCCAAACTATTAATTTCAGTAACGCCTTTAACTTTTACCAGCTGCGGGCGGATGATCCAGTCTTGAATCGTACGCAGATCTTCAGCGTTATAAGGCGTGCCATCTTCTTTTACCGCACCATCAAGGGCGCGAATGGAGTAAGTAAATACTTCGCCTAAACCACTACTCACAGGGCCAAGCGCAGGTTCGGCTTCAGCTGGCAATTCGCTGCGTACGCCTTGTAAGCGTTCACTTATCTGCTGCCGCGCCCAGTAGATATCGGTGCCCTCTTCGAAAATCACGGTCACCTGTGACAGGCCATAACGCGAGATTGAGCGGGTATAATCGAGGCTTGGGATCCCCGCCATGGCATTTTCAATCACATAGGTCAGCCTTTGCTCCGACTCTAGCGGTGAGTAGCCGGCAATGGCGGTGTTGATCTGTACTTGCACATTGGTAATGTCTGGCACTGCGTCAATAGGCAGCTTTAGGGTGTTATAAACCCCTAATAGCGCTATTAGCAGTGTAATCGCTAGTACCAATAATCGCCGTTTAAGGGCGAATGAGATAATAGTATCCATATCAATTCGTCCTTAATGTACGTGCTTAGCAGCGTTTTTCATGATGTCAGCTTTAAGCAAATAGCTGTTTTCAGTCACGTACTCAGCATTTGGCTCAAGCCCTTCTAGCACTTCAACATACTCGCCATCAGATTCACCCAGTGTCAGCATACGCGCTTCAAAGGTATTACCGTACTTAACAAAAACGGTAGGCTTATCATTAAAGGTTTGCAGTGCATCCGCGCGAACAGCGACAGCAACCTTCTTTGAACGCGTTTCGATATTAGCCTGCACATGCATACCTGGACGCCAATGACCATCTGGGTTAGCAATAACTGCGCGTACTCGGGCAATATGACCGCCAGTCATGACAGGCGCAATGTAGCTGATAGTGCTAATGGCTTTACCTTCGCTGTGGGTTTCATCGCTATTGCCGTGGTCATCATCACCAATAGTCACCTTTTGACCAAGCGATACTCTAGCTAAGTTTTTTGGAAACGCTGACATATCAATCCACACTTTTGACAGGTCGCTGACTCGCAGCAGCGCTTGGTTAAAGGTGCTATCACCTACCGACAGCATCTGTTCTGTCACCTGACCTTTTGCAGGGCTTTTAACGGTATAACGCTGCAAGGTTGATGAGTTTCTTACCGTGGCAATCACTTGGCCTTTCTCTACACTGTCACCGACAGTCACATTCAACAGCTCGATAACCCCAGTATAAGGCGCTGACACACTAAACTGCTGGTCGGTTATGGCGCTAACAACGCCGAACAATCTGTCAACAAAATGCAGCTCTTGTGAGCCGCTTTTAGCGGTTTCAACACCCGATAATGCCAGTAAGCGATCATTAATCGTTACTCGGCCGGTGTGGTTTTCATAGTGCCAATCATAATCATGTTCTTTAAATCCAGCGTGAACCTCAACATCAAATGAGTGAGGTTCGCGTACACTGGTTTGGCTGACCAGATATTGCTCCTCAGCGGCAAAACTAACCTTATCGATGGCACCGCCTAAGCGGGCTAAAGTCACTGAGAGCTTGACTTCATTAGGGTTGACCGGCTCACCTTTATAAAAAGCGTATATACGCATCTCTGGTGGGATCCCAGATTCTGCCATAGTGATCTCTAGTGAGAAATCTTCATGCTGCAACAGTCGGCCGCCGTGTGGCCCCTCCTCTTGGTGCTCCTCCTCTTCCTCGTGACCATGTCCGTGATCGCCACTGGCACTTGCCACACTAACAGGCGCTAACGTGCCAGCAGTCAATAAAGAGAAAGATAAAAGAGTGGCTGCCAGTTGTGCAGTTAAAAAATTAAAATTAAGTTTCATTATCGATTTTCCATTGCCACAACAGGCTTTAATTTGGTGTTCGCGACAGTCATTGACTGTCCAGTAATGCGCTCAATGGCAAGCAATGCCATATATACTGCCGTTTTGGCTTCAATCAGTTCGCGTTCAACGTTGAAAAGTTCTGATTGTGCATCGGCAAGTTGCAGCACATTAGCTTGACCTGTTTGGTAAGCAGATTGAGTATGTTGTTGCAGTTGTTCGGCTAGCGGTAACACTTGCGCTTTTAACAACTGCGCTTGTTTAGCATTGTTGAGCATTGATTGGTGCAGCTCTAACAAGGTCAGCTTCAATTGCTCACGGGCAAAGCGTTGTTGTTCGTGGGCTTTATCTTCTTGTGCCTTAGCTGCAAGAATATTGCCTTGATTTGGATTAGAAAATTGCAGTGGCATTGAAAAATTAAACATTAATGCACCGTCATCAAAGCCTTCATAGCTTTTCACGCCAACCCCTAGGGTAATGTCGGCCTTGGCTTTAGACTCTTCCATTCGACGCTTGGCAATCAGCATACGTTCAACACTGAGTAGTTGCAGATACTGCGGCGCAGTTTCAATGGCATTGAGCACACTTGCAGCTGTTGGCAACACCTGAAGTGGTACTAGCTCATCGTTAGCTGCCGTAAACTTAACTTCACTTGACCACATGGCTGCCAGCTTTTGTTTAGCAACATTAAAGTCGCCATCAATACGCTGCTTTAACACCTTTGAGCGAATGAGACGCAGCTGCATTTTACTGACATCGGCTTGGATCACCGCTCCCGCGCTTGCACGGGTTTTAATCGCGGCTAACGAGGCTTGTTCCAGTTCGATACGCCTGTCGATCCAAACTTGTAGTGCCTGTAAACGCAGCAGCTGATAATAACGCTCTGTGGTTTGCGCTAGCACCTGTAAGCGGATTGACTCATAGTCACTTAACTGCTGTTTTTGGCCTGCTTGGGCGTAATCAATTCGATGCTGACGTTTATCACCCAACTCAATTAGCTGACTTAGCAGCAATTTGATTTCAGCATTATCAACCCCTTGCATATCTCCGGTACCGAGAATGTTTTCTACACTGACCGATAGCTCAGGGTTGGGAGTTATCCCGGCTTGCAAAGTTAATGCTTCACTTGCTCGTAAGGAATAAGGAAACGATTTAAGCGCAATATTGTTAAGCAGTACTTGCTCTAATGCCCAAGGTAAGCTGATCCCAGCATCCGTTGTGGATGCCGAACCCTGCTGCTGTGATGAGGCTAATTGTGCTTTTTCTGCAGCTATACTCTTGGCGCAATACAATGCGGTCAAACAGATAGCCACGGTGATCAATGCCCGCTGGCACGCCACCAAGAAGATATTTTTATCTCTTATCACGAGATGAAACTCCTGTTAGTTAAGCCTTTGCTTGATTTAATCGCAGTAAAAAACTGGGATATAAACAATACGTTGACTCATTGATTCGAGCTTAGACTTTGCATGTGAATAGAATCGTAAATCGGCAATACATTCAATAACTGGCAATAACTGGCAATAACTGACAGTAACTAACCGTAACGGATGTAAAAATGCCTAAGATCCAGCGTATTCGCTAGTCTAATCACTCAAAAATAATTCAATTAAACGAAACAGGGATTAACAATATGGAGGGGGAATAGGTGGCGCATAGCTGCGGTTTTGATAGCTAATCGCAAACAGAGTACGATCTTCTACACCTGTCGATTTAGCCACTGTGCCTAATTCGACTGGCGGATGACAAGCGGTATGGAAATCATCGCTATGCTCATCTTGCTCACTAACATCAACCATGTGGCTGCACGCATGCACAGCGCTATCGCAACAGTCTTGTTGCAGCTCAGCTGGCAAACTGTTTTCAAAGTGATGTGTTTGGCTCATGTTTTGATCAACATTATGAATGTCTGCAGCCACGCAAGTAGGGAAAATTTGCGACACAAAAACCACCAGCAATAACGCCAGTGTCAAATTAGATTGGAACATCTGCATTGATTTTCGTGAATTAAACAACAACTTTCCTAAAAGCGTAAACTGGCACCAGCCAAACTATTGCAAATGATAACCGCTTTTATCTTGGCGAAATAGCCCCACAGGCAAAATGATTTGCGAAACATGACCGAGATCGATAAGCAGCGAAACTTTTACAAATTGTCGGTTCTCATTAATTTCTAACAACTAACTTTTAACTGTCCGTGGCTTTCTGGTCGTTTTCTTGGCTGTTGACTGACTTTTCCCAGCTTTACGTGCATAAGACTTTTTCTTAAAAGGTGTCGGGCTTTTAACGCCCTGCAATGCAGTAGGTAGCACTGAGCCCGCTTGGGTAATCAGCTCATCAAGCTTACTTATCAGTGGCTGCATAAACGCTTGGTACTGGGTTTCTTTGCGGCTCATTGCATCCAGGGTATTTTCCCAAAGTGCGGTCATGTCAGGTGTGGTCGCACTCAAAGGTAAGCTATTAATTAGCCCTTTACCCACATCAGTTGCCACAATTGTTTTACCCTGCCTGATAAGAAAACTGCGTTTAAACAATAATTCAATAATCCCTGCACGAGTCGCTTCAGTGCCGAGTCCATCGGTATCTTTAAGGATTTTGCGGATCTCAGGGTCAGTAACAAAGCGACTAATGCCCGTCATCGCGCTTAAAAGCGTGGCGTCAGTAAAATGCTTAGGCGGCTGAGTCTGCTTCTCTAATAACTCGCCTCGGTCACAAAAGAGAATTTGACCTTTTGTTAATGGTGGAATGGTCGCTAACTCTTCCTCATCTTGCCGATTAACCTCCGAATTGTTGTTAGCTTTACTCTGCTTTAGCAGCTGCTTCCAGCCTTGGGCGATTTCCTGTTTAGCTTTAGTCTTAAACAAGCCACCTGCAATAATGATTTCCACCAGCGTTTCTTTATATTGATAAGCGCTATAGAACTGCATTAGATATTGCCGAGCAATTTGCAGATATATCTGCTTCTCAGCGGGGCTCAGGCTGCTTAAGTTCGCCACTTTTTCAGTGGGAATAATCGCATGGTGAGCATCGACTTTTTTGTCATTCCAAGCTTTTGACTTAAGTTTGGCATTAGGCGCATCAATGCCTTGGGTCAGTTCGGGGGCGCCCTTGTTAACTGTGCTTATGACACTTGGCGCCATAGCATGCTGCTCTTGTGGCAAATAGCGGCTATCGGATCGCGGGTAAGTAATCAGTTTGTGCCGCTCATATAGTGACTGACAGGTATCCAATACTGTTTTTGCGCTCATGCCAAAGCGTTTAGCCGCTTCAATCTGTAATGACGATAGGTTGTAGGGCAAGGGGGCATTTTGTTTTTTGTCTTGTGCGGTGATCTTCTCGACTGTCGCTTGTTGACCACTAATGCGCCCGACCACGTTTTGTGCCAGGCCTTTAGATAATACCCGCCCGTCTTCGTCCATATAAGGCTGACAGGCTTCGCTGGGTTGCCATTTAGCGGTAAATGTTTGCTGCACCTCAGCAGTTAAATGCGCTAACACCTCAAAAAATGGCTTTGAGACAAAGTTGGCTATCTCTTCATCTCGGCGTACCACTAAACCTAGTATAGGGGTTTGCACTCGCCCAACTGAGAGCACGCCTTGATATCCCACTTTTCGGCCTTGTATGGTATAGGCGCGCGTCATGTTCATGCCATAGAGCCAATCTGCACGAGAACGGGCTAACGCGGAGGTCGATAATGGAATAAATTCACGGTTAAGTCGCAATTGTCCCAAAGCGCGTTTTACCGCTTGAGGGTTTAAATCACTTATTAGCAACCTCTTAGCCTGTGCTAACTTGGCGCCTTTAACACCTAAGTGAGCAATGATCTCATCAACCAGCAACTGCCCTTCTCTATCAGGATCGCCCGCGTTGACCAGTTGTGTGGCTTCTTTGACTAAGCCTCTAAGTACCGAGATCTGGCCGCGCATCTTATATTTAGGTTTCATCTTCCACGCATCTGGCACGATTGGCAGATGCTCAAACTTCCATGATTTATATTCTGGCGCGTATGCATCGGGCTCAGCTTGTTCTAATAGATGTCCTACACACCAAGAAACACAATCGCCATTAGCTGCACGTATAAAGCCTTCACCCTTTTTTAATGGTTTAGGCAATACGTCGGCAATGGCTCTGCCTAAACTGGGTTTCTCGGCAATATATAAGATCATCGATGCAGATTCTTTATTACTGTATAAATTAACAGTAACTGTAACCTGAGGGGAGATTCAGCGCAATCAAAAGGCGTTCAACTGCTCAAAGATTGTAAATTTTGTTGAGAACAATTCTCATTTAATGGTTAGATTAGCCATCGTTAAAGGAGGACTTTAGTACCGTTAAAGGAGAACCACTATGCTAACTACAATGACAAACCCTGGCGTCAGACTCGATAGGTTATTACTTTTCCATTTTTTACTTATCGCGGCGTGGGTCATTTTAGCTGCGCCATTGTTATCACAGAGCCGAGCAATAGAACCGCTGATCCTTGCCAGTCTCACCATCACACTCAGTTGTGTTAGCACCTTAGTCGGTTTGAAGTTGGGACATGGTTTTACCAAAGTGGCCTATTCATTACTGTTTGCCAGTTGGATGGCGGTATGGGCACAACAACTCTTCACTCTTTAGCCTTAATACCAATCAGTATAAAGATTTGATCGCTCAGCGAGAGTTTAGCGGCTTTGAGGTAAGGCAATGAATGAAGAGCATAGTTATTCTACGTTCAAGTTCATTAACGCAGCATCAGAG
>NZ_JBFRIY010000022.1:112788-131525 GCF_041468565.1 Shewanella sp. 10N.286.54.B9 | reverse complement strand
CACTTGGTTGCTCTACGGTTTCAACTAAGTTCCTTATATGGAGGGAACACCAAACTCTGTATGCAACAGGATTCGCCATGAAACAACAGCCTCAACAACATCTTCATTAGAGAATAAAAGCGTAAATACTTAGCATTTGGGTTTTAGCTTTAGCTATTTTCCCGTAAACATCTGAGCTTAAAAATATTACCATGAACTCACAGAATCAGATCCCCCCGTTGGAAATTTTGATTTTTAAATTTCGCCGGGGCGCTGAGGATTCGACTCATATGAAATCAAGAGTGGGGTACAAGCGCTTTACCCCTTGGCTCTACTCTCTGTTACAAGAATGGGCGAAGTGCCACGACTTTGATTTAGATTTGGTTTTGAATTAAAAATAATAGCCATTAGTAATGGTAGCTAACTAATTTTGGGGCAAAAGTGAGTTACAAAACTAACAGTAAGCACCTATTCCCCCATCGAAGTTGCCGAAGTGCGTTGAAGAAATAGCCGTAGTGCCCACACGGACGTGGGCATAGCTTTCGCGGGACAGGATGTCCCATCGGAAGCGTTAGACTATTTTGAATAAGTTCGAGGGAGACAACTTCGTCTGGGGCGCTGAGGGATTGCCAAGGGGCACAAGCGCTTTGCCCTTTGGCTCGGGTGTGGGCGAAGCGCCACGACTTTTCTTTTACTTAAAATGAAAGCAAAGCTTCATGAACGTAACTTGGATTGGGGCAAAACCAAGTTACAAAACGAGCAGAACGCACACATTTCCCATCGGAGTTACCGAAGTGCGGAGATGAAAATGCCGTAGAACCATCATGGTCTTTCCCGTGCATCCATGCACTTCAAGACATTCAGGCATCCTGCCTATCAGATGATGGTTCAGGCTCGGAGGGACATGGATGTCCCATCTGAGCCGTTAGGCAATTTTTATTGGAGCATGAGGATCAACAACTTCGTAGGGGCGGCTCGGACTCTTTATAAGAGAAATGGTCAAGAGGGGGAAGCTGTTGTCCCCCTTTTGCCCGTGTGTGAGCTGGAAGCTCACGACCTTTATCAAGCGGAGCTTGATTGAACCTAGGGTGTGGAAACCAATCCCACAACAACCATTACTGGTTGGCCAAAACCTCTTCTAATTTAAGCCCAGTTAAATCATGGATGGTGCGCCATAAATAATAAAATATTCCCATCATCATCAACATCGATGGCAAGGCTATCATCGGGTAACTGTATAGACTCAATTGCCCTAACTGTTCATTAAATTCTGGCGTCCCTGCTGGGCTAGTCACTATCCATTTAGCCAATACGTAATTCATAACGGCGGAGAACGCGAATGAGCCGCCAACCAAATAAGTGGCCTTCATTAATCGCTGCTCAAATGCAGCCACACAATGGTTCTGTTTCAACCTGTCATTGATCTTTTCAACATCCATCACCGCCGGGTTAAAAATGATAGCTTTAATTAATGGCTTAGAGGTAAAGGTCGACAGCACCACAGCGGTCCCAATAATCGCCGGGATAGCAGCTTCTTTAATGGCCAACCACTTAAGGTCAAGCTCCAGTAAGCCAATCCCGCCAGTCAGCAGCACATTGGCTAACCCAAGCAAGGCGATAAAGTTAAACTTCTTATATTTGATTAACTCAAATATGCCCCACCCCAGCGGAAAGCTTAACGCCAACATTAATCCACCACTCGCCCCTAACTGATCGTCACCACTTAGCTTCATAAGAATAAAAGCGGGTATAGCGATGCTCACTAACAGGTCAACCAAAGGCCGAGGTTTATGTGTCGATGTACTACTCATATGTTGTTTTCCAGGCGAAGTATGCAAGCTTCGAAAAATTTAAAGATAAAACCATTACTGCTACTTTTATGATGCCAGTACCGATACTCACTAACGTATCGCGGCGTAAAAATACCTTGTTCGACACCAAGTGTCACCATCAATCAAACATTGCAGAGACAGGGCTAACTGGTGACTTTAACGTAAATAAATGAAGCTCAGCTTAAACTTTGTAGAAGTTTCTATGCTGAGTAGCAATTACGTTAACCAATCAAACCATTAGCGAAGCTCATAGACTATGCCAATTTCCCATTAGAGTTGCCGAAGTACGATGAGACAGCCTTTACTCCTGCCACCTGTAAACATCATTACAAACTTCGATGATACAACTAACAAAATTTAATCTTTCTCGTTGGAATTAAATTTTGCCAAGGCGCTTACCCTCTAAATATGGTCAAAATGTGCATTCTCCATGCACATAAACTCAACTTGTTGCATCGACAATACTGGTGGCTGCAGCACCGCAATCGACTCAGGGTTTATCGCATCCAAATCGGTCACTTCATCGATCTTGTTGCCGTAAGAGTTTGTACGGCCGCAATAGATAAAATGCTTATGCCAACGCACTAGATAAGCCGTTTGAGACTTACCTTCGACAACTAGCTCAGCCTCTAAAGCATGGCACTCTTCAGCTTTATTAGTTAGCACCGCTACGACTAGTTTAAGGTTATCAAAGGCTGACAAACTCAATTGCAGATAAGGGGAAAAAATAGATGCTACAGATTCAGACAACATAACAGTCCTTAGAAAAAAGAGTCACTAGTGGGTAGTACCAGTAAATAATAGTCACGTTCGTCAAAGCTAATAAAATCGATCACTTGCATGCCGCCCTTACGAGTATGTGCCGCAAACGAGCCTGCATTATCTTCAGCAATAAAAGTCACCATGTAAGGCAACTCCTTAGCAACTGACTTTTTGACAAACTGCACCAATGCTTCAAATATACCTTGGCCGCGATGCTCACTAGCAATCCAAATGGGTCCATATTGACAGCAGTTATTTTCGGTAAGCTTGGCTTTTTCATAGTCAATTCTTGGCAGACGATTAAGCAAATTGCGATATATTGGCCACTGCTTAAAGAAACTCCAACGTCCCGCGATAACGTAACCAATAATATCACCATCAAGTTCGGCGACGACGACCCAATGTTGCTTCACTAAGTTGGTTAAGTCACTCTGGTTAAAAGATTGACCAGCTAAACTGTTATTTCGCTGTTCAATCGCCAATTCATCTTGTTGTTGGCTTTGTTCTAAGGCTGCTAAAGCCGCAACGTCTTGCATAGTGGCTAAACGGATTTTCGTGCTGTTCATCATTATTTTCTGGAGTAAAAACCCTAATTAATAGCGCCATTATAGCAACTTCAGCAACGAAAATATGGCTATTAATCGCAGCAAATATACAAAGGTCATTTAGAGTGATCCGATGAGCATGATTTAAGCATGCTTAACATCAAATCTTTACTTGTTTACATTTCAACAACTTCAAAAAAACAGTATAGTCGACCTAGTTAAAGTATTTTTAATTCAGATTTATCAGCATAATTAATCACAAGTGAGTTTTACCCATGTTAGCTCAAAATATCGATCATAATGTTTGGCTGCGAGATCAGGAACAACCCGCAGTTAGCTTGCCAAGGTGGCAACAACAGGTTGATCTACTCAACGACCTTTATCGTGCTAAGACCAGCCTTATTATGCAGTTCTCAGCACAAGATGCTCAGATAGTTTGTGCTAAAAAGTATCATGACAGCGCGCTAGAAGCAGGAAAGGTACTGAGTAATTCTCCACTTTTAACGGCGGTGAATTCAAGCAGTAGCTTTGGCTCAAGTGAACTTAATGTCGCTGAACTTGGAGAGATCTTTTCTGAGTTCGAGCAAGTATTCAGCATACAGCTAACTTGGCCAGACGGTCGAGTCTTCGGCTGTATCCTCATTTGCGATCCAAACACAACTCAAGCAACGTCTGCATCGCTAACAGTGATAGAGTCTGTGCGTTCATTATTGCAGGGTGAGCTGAAGCAAGTTTACTTAATGCAACAAGTGCAAAGGTTATCTTTTCAAGACGAAACAACTCAAATGCTCAACCACTATGGCTTTGGTTTAATGGCGCCAAGGCAACTAAGCTTAAGTAGACGATTTGGTTCCCATGCGGGGATAATATTAATTGAGCTGGTCGACAATCCACTCATGCGCACTGCGCCGCTATCTACCTCGCAAAAGGCTCGATTGCTTGCTCGAATCATAGCCGAGAGCTTACGTGAAGCAGATATGTCAGCCCGTGTTGATGAAGATAGATTTATGATCTTAGCGTTTGTCGATAGTGAATCAAACTTAGACACCTTGATTGGTCGCCTACGCAAACAGATAGCTAAAGAAGCGGGCAAGTTAAGTATCATAGTCGGCAAGAGCTTTTTTACCCCTGATGCACAGCAATCTTTGGTACCTATGCAGCAAGCCGCAGAAAGCGACCTTCAACTATGTCGTCAATCTTTAGTGACTAAAGCCTATTGATCTTGGTTTTGAGCCTGAGCCCATTGCAGAAATAGTGCAATGGGAAAAGGCGACATCATCACCATGCCTAATCCAGCCAAACTGGCGACAATCATCATTCCTGTAACCTGTTGTGTTAGCTCCGTAAAGAAATATAAGCCAACGCCGCATAACAACATGCTTAAGCCTACCCAATGCAACATCTTGAGGTAATTAATTACATTTTTTTGCACTAACAAACGCCTTCTTTCAGTTGATTTTGAGCTAAAATACTCACAATATAATGATATTAATCACTTTGGATCCGTAACATGATAAAACAATCCTTTTTCATAGCAAGTTTGCTACTGGGTTTATCCGCATGCCAATCAACTCCGCAAGCCCAAATCGAGGATTTAGCCATTGAAGGTACGTGGCATATCGAAGTCGCAAACGGCCAACCCGTTATCGACTATAGCCCAGCTCAGCTCACTTTCGAAGCAGAAGGTAAGTTAACCGGTAATAATAGCTGCAATAACTTCTTTGGTAGTTACGTTTTATCAGGTCAATCTATACAGCTACAGCCTGCAGGTAACACCATGAAAGCCTGTGTAGATGCATTAATGGCACAAGAGCAACGCGTTATGCAAGCTATGCCTGAAGTTAGCCAAGCAATAATGAGCAAAGGAAAGTTGCTACTACAAGATGCTGATAGCAAGACCTTGATGGTACTCAGTAAGCAATAAGGAATATTGTTAAGCTATCTATAAGTAGTCAAAGATGGCACATAAAAAAACCGCCAAATTTGGCGGTTTTTTCTATTTAACTGCTGAAGTTATGATTTTAGCTTTTCAGCTATTTCAGCGCTTTCTTCAGCACCCGCATTGTAATGATCTTCATTAAGCTCATCTTCAGATTTGGCTATCACTGTTGTCGCCACCAAATCGCCAGAAACATTCACCACCGTTCGCGCCATATCAAGCACTCGGTCGATACCAGCAATCAGCGCTACACCTTCTAGCGGCAAGCCGACGGTAGTTAACACTAAGGTGAGCATCACCAGACCTGCGCCTGGTACACCCGCGGTGCCAATTGAGGCAAGCGTGGCAGTTAAGATAATGGTGATGTAATCAACCCAGCTTAAGTCGATACCAAAAGCCTGTGCTACAAACAATGCCGTCACACCTTGGTATAACGCAGTACCATCCATATTGATGGTCGTTCCAAGTGGTAATACAAAGCTAGAGATTTTCTTATTAACCCCTAAATACTCATTGGCACACTTCATACTCGCAGGTAACGTACCTGCTGAGCTTGAGGTAGTAAAGGCCACAGCAATGGCATTGCTGATCCCTTTAAAGAACTGTATTGGGTTTAATTTGGCAAAGACCGTCAGCACTATGCTATAGAAGCCAACAATATGCAGGAAGCACCCAATATATACTGCCACAATCACTTTAATGAGTGGCATCAGCATGCCAATACCATATTCACCGGCCACCCATGCCATAAGACCGAATACGCCGTATGGTGCTAGTTTCATCACCATGTCTGTCAGCTTATACATGGCTTCAGCAAGGCTTTCGAAAACTTTAATTGCCGGCTTACCATGGTCACCAATCAGTACCAGAGCAACACCAAGAGCCACTGCAAACACAATCACTTGCAAGATTTGGCCACTGGCCAATGCTGCGATAGGGTTGGTTGGCACGATATTAATCAAAGTTTCCATCACTGATGGCGCCGCTTTTACTACTTGATCTGAAGGTTCTGCAACCATGTCCAGCCCTTTGCCAGGCTGTAAAAAATGACCGACAGCAAGACCGACGGTAATGGCGATAGAGGTAGTACCCAAATAGAAAGCAAAAGATTTAAAGCCGATACGTCCCATTTTGGCAGTATCTTGCATCGAAGTAACGCCCACAATTAGCGAGCAAAAAACCAACGGTACAATCAACATCTTAATGGTATTTACAAACAGGGTGCCAATCGGTTTTAGTACCGTTGCTTGTTCCCCAAAACTAATACCGGTTAAGATCCCCAGTAGCATACCAATCATGATCTGAAGCCACAGGGGGACAGACATCCAGCTTGACCACACTTTTCTAAAAAGTGAAGTTTGTTGTTTTGACATATTTAAACCTTGCTACTGTTGGATAAAGAGGACACAAGCAGATACTTGCTAAAAAAATAACGCGGCAGTTTAGCATAGGCACTAGGCAGGAGAGATGATCTGTATCACGCTGATATATTCAACAAACTACTCACGATAAAAACAGCCTCTACAATGAATAATTCATAATATTAGGCCTCAAATTTTGAGTTTTTCTCATTTTTAGAGAATCTCATCTTATGAAGTGCTGCTGGGGGCTGCTCTCGTTCGATTAAGTAGCTCCAATAAGCATCATCAAAGCCACTAAAGATCTGCTTATGCTTACCCTCTGAACGCAAAATAAGCCACCACCAAACTAGCCCCCATACACCAAAAGTGATAATTGTAGCCGCGAAATGTCGGGGATGATTGATAGCTCTACCACCAACTAACTGTTTATTATCTGAATTGTCTTTGCACTCATCTGTTTTAGTTCTATTCTCCATGCTGCTCTCACCTTTGCTAAGCAATAAAAAAAGTGTAGCAGAGTTAGACTTTAGTCGAATGGCAATAGTCCAAATTGAGTTAAAATTTTCAGATTTTTAACTAGAGCGCATGTTAAAGTTAGCCAAAAACGAGGAATAGAACATGCTCATTCGTAAAGCTCAATCAACCGATCTCCCCGCATTAATCGACTTCAACCAAGCAATGGCATTGGAAACCGAAGCGCTCAAGTTAGATACTCAAGTACTAACTAAAGGCGTGAACACGCTACTCACTTCTCCAGAGAAGGGATTTTATCTGGTTGCAGAAGTCGATGGTGAGATTGCAGGCTCGTTAATGGTGACTTTTGAGTGGAGTGACTGGCGCGCTAAAGATTACTATTGGATCCAGAGCGTTTATATTCGTCCTGAAAATCGCCGCCAAGGGCTCTACAAAAAGCTCTATCAAGAGGTTAAGGACATTGCAGCGCAAAATGGTGGGGCAGCCAGCTTCAGGCTCTATGTTGAACAAGAAAACACTAAAGCACAGCAGACATACAGCGCACTCGGCATGGATCAAAGTTACTATTTAATGTACGAAGAAAAGTAACTAAGTCGACTGAAACCCATAAAAAAGGCCATCAATTGATGGCCTTTTTTACAGCAAATATAGTGTTAACCACAGATACTGGTGACCTTAATCGCTAAGCCACCTTGGCTAGTCTCGCGGTACTTAACATGCATATCTTTGCCTGTTTCATACATGGTCGCAATCACTTTATCTAGGCTCACTTTAGGCTGGCAGTTACGACGCATCGCCATGCGCGACGAGTTAATTGCTTTAACTGCCGCTATCGCATTACGCTCAATACACGGCACTTGCACTTGGCCTGCAACAGGATCGCACGTCAGGCCTAAGTTATGCTCCATACCAATCTCAGCAGCCATACAAACTTGTGCAGCATTGCCACCCATAACCTCAGCAAGACCTGCCGCCGCCATAGAACAAGCCACCCCCACTTCGCCCTGACAACCTACTTCAGCACCAGATATAGATGCGTTACGCTTATAGAGCGAGCCAATTGCGGCAGCGGCTAAAAAGAAGCGGGTATACTCTTGTGGTCCAACAGGTTTAATAAACTTGTCGTAATATGCCAATACGGCAGGAATAATGCCTGCAGCACCATTCGTTGGCGATGTCACCACCCGACCGCCCGCTGCATTTTCTTCACTAACAGCCATAGCAAACACGTTGATCCAATCAACGATCTCCATGGGATCTTGTGATAAACGCTCGCCCGTTAATAACTGCCGGTAAAGTGCGGGAGCGCGGCGGGGAACCCGCAACGGCCCTGATAACACCCCTTCAGTCTGACAGCCTTTTTCGATTGCAGCGTGCATGGTATGCCAAACATCGGCAAAGCCTTGGTAGATATCCGCTTCAGTATTAAATGCCAGCTCATTTTTGAACATTATGGTACTAATGCTCATGCCGGTTTCACTGCATGTTGCCAGTAAGTCATCCGCGTAATTAAAGGGATAAGGCACAGTAACCGGGTTGTCTACTGCTTTACCAAACTGCGCTTCCTCAACGATGAAGCCGCCACCTATCGAATAATAGGTGTTACTCATAATTTTTTCGTCACCCGCATAAGCATGTAGCATCATGCCATTCTCATGCATTGGTAGTGCGTAATTATGAAAAATAACCGCGTCACGTCCAAAGTCGACCAGTCGCTGTTCTTTACCCATCGCTAACTTTTCAGTTTGCTCAACTTTAGCAATAAAGCCCGCAATCGCTTCGATGTCGACGCTTTCAGGTGTATTACCACCTAAGCCCATAATAATAGCGATATCGGTATGGTGCCCTTTGCCAGTTAATGACAATGAGCCAAAGATTTCAACACTTAAGCGAGTAACGTTTTCAAACTGATTTGCTTGATGTAGATCGTCGATAAACTCTTTGGCGGCCTTCATCGGCCCGACAGTGTGAGAGCTCGACGGGCCCACACCTATCTTAAAAATATCAAATGCGCTAAACATAGAATTACCTCGAATAAAGAGGAAGGACTAAAAGACTTTCTAGCCCAAGGTCAAACATTGCAATCAAGCTACTGGGGTCTAAACCGTTATTTACATTGGTAAACCCCAGGTTTTACGGATCGTTTAAGACATAAGTCCAAACAGAATTGCAGTCATAGAAAGCAGACCTGCAACCACAACAAAGATGTTGCTCACACGGCCACGGTATGGCGCTAAGGCTGGTACTTTATGAATTGCATACATCGGCATAAGGTATAGGATTGCCGCAATGATTGGGCCGCCTAGCGCTTCAATCATTCCCAAGATGCTTGGGTTAATTACTGCTACCGCCCAAATGGTCAAGAACATAAAGCCTAAAATAAACTTGTTTAGTTTCTTGTCTGATATTTCTTTATTGCTTGAACGAAGTTGCTTGCTAATAATGCCTTTCATGCCTTCAGTGGCGCCCATGTAGTGGCCAAAGAAAGAAGAGATAATGGCAACAAAAGCGATGATTGGGCCAAAGTAACTGACAAAGCCGCTGTCATGTACATTCGCTAGGTAAGAAAGAATTGGAAGGTTATTTGCCTTGGCTTCAGCAAGTTGTGCTGGAGAGAGTGACAATACACAAGAGAACACAAACAACATCACAAAACCCACTAACATCATAGTGGTGTTACGCAAAATAGAGTCCGCTTTACGCGCTGCATTCTGGCCATGTTCACGCTTAAGTGCCACAGAGAACTGTGAAATAGCTGGAGAATGGTTAAAAGCAAAGATAAGGACTGGAATCGTCAACCAAACAGTGCCCAAGAAAGCGCCGGTGCTAGGGACAACGTTCAGCGCATCCATTTTCCAGTCAGGAATAAGGTAGAAAGACATAAATGCCAAGATAGCAACCAGTGGGTATACCAGCAGCTGAGTGACTTTAAGCATGAATTTCTCACCTGCAACCATTACAGACATCATAGCGATGATAAGACCACCAGATAACAACCAGCGTGGTACACCAGACACTTTATCCATGATCTGTACACCAGCTTCAGTCAGCATAGGCGCACCATCAGCCGCTAAACGTGGAATTTCCACAAAGATGTTTAGCTGGTTAACGATAAAGCTTTCAACGGTGTTAGTAATACCGACACCGTAAATCAACACAATTGGATAGATAGCGAAGAAGTACAGCATGGTAATCGCTTTACCCGCGCCAACACCAAAATGTTCTTCAACAACGTCAGTAATATCACTACCTGGTCTGCTTGATGAACAAACAAAACGAGATAAGCCACGGTGAGCAAGGTATGTCATTGGGCCAATTATCGCTGCCATCAGCACTAGAGGCCAAAAGCCACCCATGCCAGCATTAATGGGTAGAAATAGAATGCCAGCACCGACTGCGGTACCAAACAAACTCAACATCCAAGTCGTATCTTGTCGTGTCCACGGTAACGACTTAGTGGTCGCTACATCATCCAGGGTCACTTCTTGTGCACTTATCGCGTCTTTTTGCATTAGCTTTACCTTTAAGGTGTTTTTTAACACCTGTAGATTTGTATCTAAGGAGTAAATTTCGCGGTTAAGGTAATCCTAATGCAGGGCTGATAAATTGATCTGGACACACTTTTTGTAATTGAATTTCACAATATACGCATATTGGGAGCTACATCGCTTATTTCATGTAATGAATTTTCATTTTTATTGCAGTTTGATAACTGAATCGAACCTGAATTTAACACCAATTTCACCTAATTCATTAAATGCTGATATAAACTCTGTAGGAGACGAAAACGAGTGGCGGACATAGCTCAAAAATTCGAGAGTTTTGCGACTCACACCAGCACTCAGCAGTGTAAACTTGCTCTAGATCTCGCCTTTTTCAGCCCTATAATCTCTAGGTATTAGCCAATCTAATGATTAATATGGAAAAATATTTTTAGCCTAATTATTACCCTGCAATCAGCGATAACAAATACTGTTATTTACAGTGAAAATAAGCACCGTAAATATGGCGGAATTAGTCGCTAAACACTCACTGAATGTGAAATAATTTCAATCATCTCTAAATAGAAAAGTATCGCCTTATGACCCAAGTTATTCGAATCATCGTTGGCTCAAAAAATCCGGTAAAAGTGGGTGCAGCAAAAGCGGCATTAAGCACGCTCTTCCCTGAAGTGACTATCGAGTGTGAAGGTGTACATGCGCCCTCACTTGTAGCTGATCAACCCATGACAGAAAGCGAGACCCAAGCGGGCGCTGTAAATCGAGTGAAGTACTGCATGGAAAACTGCCAAGCCGATTACTTTCTTGCGATGGAAGGCGGCGTCGATCTGTTTGATCATGGTCCCGCTACATTCGCCCATATTGCCATCGCCCATAACCAACAGGTCAGTGTTGGCCGTAGTGCATTACTGCCGCTACCTATGCAGGTATATCAAGCATTAACCCAAGGTGAAGAGCTAGGTAATGTCATGGACAGCATGTTTAATACCGTCAACATTAAGCAGCAAGGCGGCGCAATAGCTTTACTAACCCAAGGCCACGCAACTCGCCAAAGTATCTATACCCAAGCGATTATTCTCGCAATGGCGCCGATATTGAACCCTGAACTTTATAGCTTATAAAACAGCAAGGCTTGGTCAATTTAAGGTCGCAATTGACCAAGCAAATATTAGCCGTTACTTTAGTACTTAATACCAATTGTTAAAATCCACTTGATTTTATTGCATAGGCCTCGTAAGTTAGTTGCAAGTCGCAACCAAATGAGTCTAAAAATTTCACTATGCCTCAGCCTCTCTGCCAAGCTTCACAATTACGCCGCCTATCGAGACAACTTATTCGCCAGTTGGGTTTGCTCGATGCAGCCTGCGGTAACCAACCCTTGTCCCCCGTGCAAGCTCACACGCTAATAGAGCTAGGCCAGAGCAGTTACTCGATTAAGCAGTTAGCTGAAATTCTCAATATTGATAAATCTAATGCCAGCCGCGCAGTGAGTCATTTAGTCGAGAAGGGGCTTGCTAAAACCACAGCTAACCCAAAAGATAACCGTAGTTTAGTGGCACAGTTAACCCCCAGCGGCAAGAAGCAGCTGATTAAGCTGGATGACCAACAAAATCAGCAATTCAATGAAATTATGGCGCAACTGCCCACTACTCAGATAGCACAAATAGAGCAATCATTGAGTCAGTACAATAAAGCGGTTATGCAGTCTAAGGCCCAAGTAGGCTATAGCATCAGAGAAATAACAGCGGCAGATAATGCCGCAATGGCACAGATAATTCGTGACGTTTCAGCAGAGTATGGGCTCACTGCTGATAAAGGCTACGGAGTATCAGATCCGACTCTCGATAACCTCAGCGAAGTCTACCAACAGAGCAATGCTTGTTATTGGGTAATTGAGCTTGACGGACAGCTCCTTGGCGGAGGCGGCATCGCACCATTGAACAATCAAGCTGGCGTATGTGAATTACAAAAGATGTATTTTTCTCAGGCTCTGCGGGGTAAGGGCTTTGCTAGGCGATTAGCGCTGCAGGCTATCAATTTTGCCACAGAGCAAGGTTTTGACGCTTGTTATCTAGAAACCACTGCCAACTTAACACAAGCGATAAAGCTCTATGAGTCGCTGTCTTTCAAGCATTTAGATTCGCCATTGGGTAACACCGGTCATGACGCCTGCGAGATTACTATGCTACTAAAGTTAACTTAGAAACAGAGAATAAGCTGTAATCCTTGTCGTTTTTACACTAAAAACTTGTTAGCCTCAATATTAGGTCGTTTCTTAAATTAAGTGAGTTGCACTATGGAATATAAACGTCTGCCACATTCAAGTTTAGACGTCAGCGAAATATGCTTAGGCACCATGACATGGGGCGAACAAAATACCCAAGCCGAAGCGTTTGCGCAGCTTGACTATGCGATTGCTCAAGGCGTTAACTTCATCGATACAGCCGAGATGTACCCTGTACCACCAAAAGCCGAGACCCAAGGCGCTACTGAAACCATCCTCGGTAATTACCTTAAGCAGCGAGGTAATCGCGACAACCTCATCATTGCCAGCAAAGTTTCAGGCCCAGGTGGTAAGAGCGATTATATTCGCCCCAATATGGCCTTAGACTGGCGCAATATTCATCAAGCCGTCGATTCATCATTAGCCCGTTTGCAGCTCGACACCATTGATCTTTATCAGATCCACTGGCCCGATCGTAATACCAACTTCTTTGGCGAGTTGAGCTATACCCAACAAGATGACAACGAACAGCAAACCCCGATTATTGAAACCCTTGAAGCATTAGCTGATTTGGTCACCGCAGGTAAGATCCGTTATATCGGTATATCTAATGAAACCCCTTGGGGCTTTATGAAGTATCTACAGCTAGCTGAGAAACATGGCTTACCTAAGATTGTCTCTGTGCAAAACCCCTATAATTTGCTCAACCGCAGCTATGAAGTCGGTATGGCCGAGATAAGCCATCGCGAGGAGGTGCCGCTACTTGCATACTCCCCTCTCGCATTTGGAGCGCTTTCTGGTAAATACCTTAATGACCAATGGCCAGAAGGTGCCAGAATGACCTTGTTTAAGCGCTTCGCGCGCTATACCGGATCTGAGATGGCGCTTGAGGCGACCAATGCTTATGTCGAGCTAGCTCGTGAGTTCAATATCAGCCCAGCGCAAATGGCACTCGCCTTTGTTAACCAGCAGAAGTTTGTTGGCTCAAATATTATCGGCGCCACCAACCTTGAACAGCTAAAAGAGAATATCGATAGCATTCATTGCAGCATCTCACCGGAGCTGAACCTGCGTCTTAATGAACTCGCACAGCTATATCGCTTGCCTTGCCCTTAATATCAAGCAGTATAAGAGGCAGTAGAGCATAAATAGCCTTGCATTAAAGGCGCAGATCTTACAAGATCTGCGCGCATTCTAATCCACAGGTCAAATTAATGGATCTCTCAACGTTACGGTCACAGTTCCCTGCGCTTGCTCAATCTAATGACGGCTATCCGCTGTGCTATTTAGACACCGCCGCCACCAGCCAGAAGCCGCAACAAGTGATTGATGCCATGAATCACTACTATCAGTTCGATAATGCCAATGTACACCGCGCGGCGCATCAATTATCAGCCCGAGCAACCACTCAATATGAAGCAGTGCGCGATAAGCTTCAGCAGCTGATCTGTGCTGAACGCCGTGAAGAGATTATTTTTACCCATGGCACCACAGAGTCGATAAACACCGTCGCACATGGCCTTACCTCACAGCTAAAGCCAGGCCAACTGATTTTAATCGATAGCGCCGCCCATCACGCTAATATCGTACCCTGGCAAGAGTTGGCACTGCGCACTGGCGCTATTGTTAAACCCATCCCGTTAACTGACGATTGCCGCTTAGATATTGCCGCCTTTGATGCACTATTAACTGAACGCCCTGCGATTGTCGCACTAAGTCATGTTTCCAATGTGTTAGGCACTGTCAATCCAGTAGCAGAGCTTGTAGCTAAAGCCAAGCGAGTTGGCGCAATGACCTTAGTGGATGGCGCCCAAGCCATCGCCCATATAGACGTTGATGTCCAAACGATAGATTGTGACTTTTACGTATTCTCTGGACATAAAATGTATGGACCAACAGGGGTCGGGGTGCTCTATGGTCGCTTTGCACAACTGGATAAGCTTGCCCCATTAATGACTGGCGGTGAGATGATAAAAAGCGTCAGCTTTAGCGGCACTGTATTTAATCAGCTGCCTAACAGGTTGGAAGCTGGTACACCGCCGATTGCTGAAGTTATCGGCTTAGGTGCGGCAATTGACTTCCTTAATACGTTGCCTAAAGTTGAGCTGCACGACACCGAGCAAGCTTTGTTGATTTACTTGCAAGATGCACTGCTAAACTTAGGTGATATAGAGCTATACGGCGCCCATAGCGATAACCTTGGTGCGGTCGCCTTTAATCTTGTCGGAGAGCATCATCAAGACGTGGGGATCTTACTTGATCAACAGGGGATCGCGGTCCGCTGCGGCCACCACTGCGCCATGCCACTGATGCAGATATTGCAACTCAGTGGTTGTTGCCGCGCCTCCATTGGGGTTTATAGCAATAAAGCGGATATCGACAACTTTATAACCGCGATGAAATCAGTGAAAGAGCTGTTGCTATAGCCGCGAGGAGTTAGCGAACTCCCTTTACAGCTATATTAATCAAACACCATTACATTAATTTTAGGTCGAGTATGAGCCAGCCAATCCAACCTTCTTCAACTGACTTTTTGGCATTAGAGATCAGCCAATCTGCGCAAGCAACGTTAGCGCTGTTTCAACAAGCAAACAACTGGCAAGAGCGTTATCGCCATATTATGTTGCTAGGTAAAACCTTAACTAAACTTGCCGAACAATACCGTGTTGAAAGCGCTCAGGTGAGAGGCTGCGAAAGTGATGCTTGGTTGTATCATAGTAAAATTGACGGCAAGCATTACTTCCTGGCAGACAGCGATGCTCGCATAGTTAAAGGACTCATCACACTATTGTTGATTGCCTGTAATGGCAAAACCAGTGCAGAAATTAACGCATTCGATGCCGATGATTACTTCAGCCAGCTTGGCTTACAAGGCCAGCTTAGCCCATCTCGCACTAATGGCTTACTGGCGTTAGCACAAGCGATTAAAGCAAGTGCTGTTGATACCAAGTAACGCCAAGCCTCATCTGCTAAATCCAGTACCAGCCAAGTCCACACTTGGCTGGTAACCAATATTAAACCGCGCCCTTTGCCATGGTTTTCCACTGCTTGACCAACAAGCCTAATATAATCAGCATGCCCACAAAGCCGGCACCAAGCGGATTGAATAGCACCAGTGGTACAGCTGCAAAGGCAATAACACGCTCTACGCCTGATAAAGCACGCAGCAGATAGCCTTCAATCGCTATCGCTAATGCCAAGATAATCGTGGCGGTTTGCAGTATCGCAAAGGCAAAAGCCATCACACCGGCATCAGGATTAAGTAAGTCAGTATAAGCCATCATTATCGGGATCATAAACAGGCCTCCCGCTAACTTAAACGCTTCAACAGAGGATTTCATAGGATTTGCATTTGCCACTCCAGCCCCTGCAAATGCGGCGAGTGCAATCGGCGGTGTCACGTTTGATGTCTGCGATAACCAGAAGACAATGAGATGCGCTGTTAGTAGCGGCAAGCCAAAGTCGCCCAACATAGGGACAGCCATAACGGCCAATACGATGTAAGCAGCAGTTACCGGTAGCCCCATGCCTAATACTAAGGCGACGATACTGATTAAGCCTAAGGCCACCAGCATATAACCGCCAGAGAAATCCATCACAAACTGGGTAAACTGCAGCCCAATGCCTGTCTGTCCAAC
This sequence comes from Shewanella sp. 10N.286.54.B9, assembly GCF_041468565.1. Lineage (NCBI taxonomy): Bacteria > Pseudomonadati > Pseudomonadota > Gammaproteobacteria > Alteromonadales > Shewanellaceae > Shewanella > Shewanella sp. 10N.286.54.B9. Next base: position 115,271 of record NZ_JBFRIY010000022.1, on the reverse strand, counting down.
CACACCTACAATAATGCCTGCAGCGCCACACGCCACTGAAATTGGCAGCGCCATTAGCGCACCATTTTTCATTCCTGAGATAAATTTACTCAGACCTATGCGGCTATGTTTACGCAAAGCGGCGGTAAGTAGTATCGCGGCGCAGCCGGCAACACCCACCAATAATGGCGAGTAAGCCATCATCAATAGCACCGTAATAATCACCAGCGGAATAAGATGATGCGCCCCTTGCTTCATCACCTCGATAACCGCCTCGGTGCGACTAGCTGCTTGCAGGTTTAACTTACAAGCCATCAGATGCACATACAATAAAGTACAGAAAAAGTAGAGAATAGCGGGTGCTATTGATGCCAGCATAATATCGCTATAGGGCACCCCAGTGAATTGCGCCATAACAAAAGCGCCCGCCCCCATAATTGGCGGCATGATCTGTCCACCTGTTGATGCAGCCGCTTCAATGCCAGCCGACTGCTCCGGCGTATAGCCAAGCTTCTTCATCATCGGGATCGTTACCGAGCCAGTGGTCACCGTATTGGCGATAGCAGAGCCAGATATGGAGCCTAACCCCGCAGATGCTAAAACCGCAGCTTTGGCAGGTCCACCACGATACTTACCCGCAATAGAGAAAGCCAAATCGATAAAGAACTTGCCTGCGCCAGTGACCTCAAGAAAAGCACCAAATAGTACAAAAATGAATACTGTGGTCGCGGCAATCCCCAAGGCGGAGCCAAATACACCATTAGCGGAGAAGATCTGGAACTGAATAAGCTCCTGCAACGAATAGGCTTTAGTCGCTAACGCGCCCGGTAACATATCACCAAATGCGCTATAAGCTAAAAATAGCCCTGCAATCATCACCATCACCCAACCGACAGTCCGGCGACACCCTTCCAATAATAACAATAGCAAGGCACAACCTGCCGCCAGATCGACATTACCCAAGCCATATAGCAGGTGGTCAATATCGTTGTAGTCGAAGATCAGCATCCGGTATCCGGCAAACACCGTCAGTCCGCACAGTAGCAGATCAGTTACACGCCCGAGCATATAGCCCTTGTTATATCGATTGCTTATCAACGGGTAGTGTAAAAAGATCAATACCAGTACCCAGCACAAATGCACTGGACGAAAGTAGGTCGCTGAAATTGTTGAGGTGATCCCCTGCCATATTTGAAATGATGACAGCGCCACCGCGATCGCAAGAATCACATAGCCGAGATATTTTACGGTCGATTCATGGGGCAGTGGCATTGCAGCAGGAGCTGTCGTCGCATCAGCATCACTGTTTTGTTGAAGAGGGCTCATAGTCTGTCCTCAAAGTGTCTACTCTCAAATGCTCCGCGATTGATGTTCAATCGTTGCTAGATTGCGCGCATTTGGGATATAAGCTAGATAAAATAAAGGCAACCCAAAGCTGCCTTTATAGATGGTTTAACAGTCGTTAGTTAACTGTTGCAGATTGTCGACTTCAAAAAATCGTTTACTGAAAAGTAAACTATTTAGCCAACGATTCTAGGTACTTTTGCGCGCCAGGGTGCAATGGTACACCTTCTAACCGACCAGCATTCTCAGGGGTTGTAGCTTCAGCCACTTTCACTACTTTTTGCACTTCGGTCATGTTTTCAAAGGCAGCTTTTGTGAGATTGAATGCCATCTCATCACTCATCTTAGAACTCACTACAATCACATTCCACACGCTGAGTGTCGGCACAGCGCCTACATTGTTATAGACATCACTCGGTATGGTGTAGTTGCTATATGCTGGGTTTTTCTCAATAAAAGCCGCGCTCTCAGCTGCTGACACAGGAATAATATTGATCTTATGAGTCAGTGCGACTTGAGTAACAGCGCCAACTCCTTGGCCGCCAACAATGAAACCCGCATCTATTTGACCGTTAGCTAATGCGTTAGTGGTCTCTGAGTAGTTCAGATAAACCGCTTGAATATCTTTTTTGACATCAATTCCGACAGATTCCAATAACGCCGCAGAAGTTACCGCTGTACCGCTTGCTGGTGCGCCTAAAGAGATACGCTTGCCTTTAAGATCGGCCAAAGACTTGATACCAGACTTTTCCAAACTGATCGCATGAACCAAGTTCGGATACAGCGCGAACAAAGTATTTACCGGCATGGCACTTCTAAATTTGCCTTCACCTTTATAAGCATCAAGTACCACGTTGCCCATGGCGATCCCGGCAATCATGTCACCTCGCACTACCTTAATCGTATTCTCTACTGATGCAGCAGTCACTTCAGCTTTTACGTTTACTTCAGGAACCTTGTCAGACCAAACTTTAGCTAAGGCCCCACCAAAAGGATAATAGATCCCACTTTGGCCACCGGTGCCAATAGAATAGTTCTCAGCCTGAGCCGACGCTGGCAATACCAATAATAACGCGAGCATTAACGCACGATGCAACATAGCCTTTTCCTCAATTTACATTCGATTTTTTATATTAGACTTTAGGGGCTGTTGATCTTTC
>NZ_JBFRIY010000022.1:0-111993 GCF_041468565.1 Shewanella sp. 10N.286.54.B9 | reverse complement strand
TTCGTTTCAATTCTTTTATTACTGTGTTACGAGCTTTTCGCTTAGCCAGCTAAGCATCATCGCTCAAGCCTTGTACTAAAATAATTGAATTTGAACAAAAACTAAGCTCGAAAGATCAACAGCCCCTAATTTACAAGCCTTTATTTATTAAATCATTTCACTTCAATTTGGCCTCGATACTCACTGAAGAACTAACCAATGTCAAGCTGTCGAATAGTCGAACATGCCCGCTAAACAAGCCCGAAAGCCGCTAACTGCGATGAATTAATAGTGAGCAATTTTGTTGAGATTGAACTCGCTAAGGAAACATGACTCATCATCAAAAACATCTTTTTTGAAGTGATACGGGTATAGTACATGCACTATAAAAACTGTCGCTAATCTAATGAAGGCAAAGAATAAACATGCAGAAATTAATCAATAGACGCCAACTAATTAAAGCTATTACCGCTGGCACGATATTAAGCCAACTAGGTTCTTTTTCGGCGCTAGCGCAGAATAAACAGCGGCTATATGTTGATGGACTTTGCTTTCTTCCTGAAGACTTAGCCGACCTTAACACTTCAAAAATTGATGCTTATCTTTGTGACATATCTGCCATTGAGGCGATTAAACAGCCCGACGGCACAACCAACTACAAGCGCACCTATAAAGCCTGCATCAAGAGTATCGCTGAAGCTAAAAGTCGAGTTGAAAGCAACAACGACAAGCTAGTTTTAGGGCTATCAGGTAGTGACATTAAACGCGCGAAGCAGACCGATCGCACCGCGGTGTTTTTTCAGATCCAAGGCGCCGATTGCGTAGAAGATAGTATCAATAACAACTTGAACCAAGTTGATGAGTTCCACGCTAAAGGCCTGCGAGCTCTGCAGCTCACTCATCATTACGGTAATAAGTTTAGTGGCGGAGCACTTGATAATGATACTCGCGGAGGTTTAAACCTGCCGTTAACCAAAGCGGGGCAAGCGCTCATTGAAAAGCTCAACCAGAAAAACATTCTAGTTGATGTCAGCCACTCAAGTCCGCAAGCCGCGCTCGATACCGCAAAGGTAAGCAGATCCCCAATCGTACAAAGCCATGGTGCAGTGCGCGCAATGGTTAATCATGCTCGCTGCAGCCCTGATGAAGTGATAAAAGCCATTAGTGATACCGGCGGACTGTTTGGCGTATTTATGATGAGTTTTTGGCTTACCAACGATAAAGTACCGACTACTGACCACTATATTAACCACATAAAACATGTCGCTAAAGTGGGCGGAGTTGATGCTGTCGCTATTGCCAATGATTACCCGCTTAGAGGGCAGAAAAATCTACTCAAGCTCAACAACAATAATGCCGAAGGCGTTAAGCAGTATCTTGACTGGTGGCATAGCCTACGCGAGAAAAATGTACTCGGTTACGATGTTGAACCGGAACATGTGGTGATCCCTGAGCTGAACCATATCGATCGTATGGCGCGTATTGACTTAGCGTTGGCCAAAGCAGGTTTTACAAGTCTCGACCGCGATAAAATCATGGGTGAAAACTGGCAACGAGTACTTAATGATGTATTAGTCTAAATCCATCAGCTTATAGTATTTAAACCCGACAAATAGCATATAACAACGGAATGGCTATCATGGACAGAACCTTAAGTAAAAGCACTTTAAACAAGAGGCCTTTAAGGACGATTACCCCAATAATAGAAACAGAGCGAACTAGTCTAGTCATTTTAACTGCTGTTGACGCTGAGCTCATTTGTCATTACTACCAGCAAAACCAATCGCATTTAGCGTTGTGGGAGCCCCTAAGAGCAGAGGAGTTTTATACCATTGCATATTGGCAACGCCAACTTGCAGAGAACTGTAAGCAGCATGAGAATGGCAATACACTAAAGCTTGTCGCGCTCAACAAAAGCCAGACAGAGATCATTGCCGTATGCAACTTCAGCAATATCGTAATGGGCATATTTCAAGCTTGTAATCTCGGCTACTCTGTCGCTAAAAAATATGAAGGTCATGGCTATATGACTGAAGTTCTGGCAGCTACCATCGATTATGCCTTTAATAGTTTGAGCTTACACCGCATCATGGCAAACTATATTATCAGCAACAATCGTAGTGCCACTTTGCTGAACAAGTTAGGCTTTGAGCAAGAAGGGATTGCCAAGTCCTATTTAAAGATCGCCGGACGCTGGCAAGATCATGTGTTAACAGCCAAAATCAATCCAGCCCATTAACTCTGCTGATAACCTCTGCCAATGGATTCAACGTTTTCAGGAGCCAATAGAAAAATATGCTAACCGCACTCGCCATTAACAACTATCGCTCTTTGCGTGATATCACTATCCCACTGGCGCAGCTCAACCTGGTGACAGGGGCGAATGGTAGTGGTAAATCCAACCTTTACAAAGCACTAAGACTATTGGCGCAAACCGCCCAAGGTGGAGTCGTCAATGCGCTTGCACTAGAAGGTGGTTTAGACTCTAGTTTTTGGGCCGGCCCAGAAACACTTTCGCGTGCAATGCTAGCTGGTGAAGTGCCCGTTGAGGCAACCGTTCGGCAACAGGTAAAACGACTTAAGCTTGGCTTTGCCAGCGACGAGTTCAGTTATCTAATTGAGCTTGGCTTACCTAAGCCCGACTCCACCACTTTATTTGGTTTAGATCCACAAATTAAGCGCGAAGCTATTTGGGTTGGCAATGTCTATCGTCCATCCACAGTGTTAGTTGAGCGTCGCTCAGCCTTAGTCAAAAGCCGCGCTGAAAAGGCAAAATCAGCTGGCTGGCAAACCTTGAATGTGCATATGCAGCATAGCGACAGTATCTTTACTGAGCTTGCCGACCCTGAGCGAACACCAGAGGTTATCCGCCTACGTGATAATATTCGCGCTTGGCGTTTTTATGATCATTTCCGCAGTGACAGTGACGCCCCCGCACGCAAGCCGCAGCTCGGCACTCGAACCCCCGTGTTACACCATGACGGCAGAGACTTGGCCTCGGCGATTCAAACTATCTTTGAAGTGGGCGATAGAGAAGCGTTTGATACCGCTTTAAGCGACGCTTTCCCTGGCGCTCATGTGGTCATTGAATATGAATCAAATGGCATGCTGAGTCTTAAGTTTCATCAACAAGGTTTGTTAAGGCCACTTAATGCGGCTGAGCTTTCAGATGGAACTTTACGCTACCTGTTGTTGGTCGCAGCATTACTGACTCCGCGTCCACCAGAATTGATGGTACTGAATGAGCCTGAAACGAGTTTGCACCCCGATCTACTGCCCGCGCTTTCTCGCTTAATCGTTAAAGCCTCCGAGCGCTGTCAGTTATGGGTGGTTTCCCATGCCAATCGATTAATTAATTCACTGAATCAGTTTGAAGATTGCAATTTGATAGAGCTTGATAAGCAGTTAGGGCAAACGGAGATTATTGGTCAAGATATATTAAGCAAGCCAAGTTGGCGCTGGAATAACCGCAGTTAATACTGCGGTGTATATCGGCCATTTATAAGTGGTTAAACTTATAACGAGAAGTTGGCGATAGTCTTTTGAATGCCGACCACATCAGTACCACGTTTTAGCTCTTTAATTAATGGTTCTTTTTGACCTGAGATCCATAACTTTAGCTCTGCATCCATATCAAAGGAACCCGCAGTCTCCACTTCAAAATGGGTAATCGCTTTGTATGGTACTGAATGATAGCTGACCTTCTTGCCTGTCATTCCCTGTTTATCGATGAGAATAAGCCGCTTGTTGGTAAATACAAACATATCCCGAACCACTTTATAAGCCAGAGCCAGTGACTCATTGTCGGCCATTATTGGGCTAAGTTCCTGTGTCAGTTCTTCAAGGTTAACCTCAGAGGCGTTACCCATTAATGAATCTAATAATCCCATTATATTTTCCTTAATATTTTGCCTAAAAGCAGCGCTAGTTAGCAGTCTCAACCCAGTGTCAGTTCATTAGTGTTAACTTACCTTAGCTATAAAAAAATCGCCATAAGGCGATTTCTTTTATTGTTTACACTTTCTGCGAATTGGGGACTTGTCTATTTTCGGCAACCACCATCATCTCGCATTTAGGGCAGTCAAACACCAACTTCAATACATCTTTACCTATCTCTAACACCATAGGCTCCGCTTTGATCCCCGGTACCTCTTTTGGGCACAAGTTAAAGTTAAAACGCAAGCAGTGCTTAGTGACCATCAATGGCACATCTTCGGTAACGCCATTTTTCTCATAGGTGTCTTCAATTTCAATTACACCATGACGCTGATAAAATGCTTTGGCTTTATCGTTAGCCACATTGCCTAAATAACTTAAGTGCTTAACTGGGTAAATCGCATCTTGGTTGTACTTCCACGCTTTAGGGCGCTGATAGTCATTGACTCGGGCAAATTCTAATGCCGCCACTGTATCACGGCGCAAACCATTTAATACAGAGGTTGGAATAAACCATGCCTGAGCAGTTTCTATATTAATTTGTTGGGCATTAAAGTCGGTGCTACCTAATTTACCCAGTTGTTTACGTAGCCCTTTCAGTGCTTTTTCAACGTCAGTAGCAGGCGTTTTTTCGCACACTAATGTCTGCGTCGCACTGTGGCCATAGATATCGGTCATGGTTAACGACACACCATCTATAGTATCAGCCAGTACGATATCGACGCCGATTATGCGCTTGGCTGACTCTTTCGCTAATACCGCTTCAAAGGCTTGGTTATGGTTACGATAGATAGTCATACCCACTTGTAACTCTTTCGGCACCCGAGTTAAATGTAGCTTCAAGCCATCAGCACGGTTAACTCGCATCCCTTTTAACTTATCATCAGACTGTTTAGCTTCGGCAAAGTTACTCGGGAAAAAGCACAGACCATCGCCATTATTGAAGGTTTCTTCGGACGTGACCTCAACAAAGTCTTTGCCTATACGCTTAACCTTTGCCACCTCTTCACCAATGTATTTGGGTGAACGAAAATCGTTCATCCCTTGGCTGCGTTCATGAACAAAATAATCGGTTTTTCCACGGTTAAAGGTCTTTTCAGGATCTGGGGTAAAGCTATGCTCACAGCGGCCATGAGACGATGCGCTAAACTCTGGGCGTTTGGCGATAATCTTGTCTAGCTCTTGGCGGTAATGGGCGGTGACATTTTTTACGTAGCTTAAATCTTTAAGGCGCCCTTCAATCTTAAACGAGCGCACACCAGCATCAATCAAGGCTTCTAAATTATCAGTTTGGTTATTATCTTTAAGCGACAGTAGATGCTCATTTTGCGCCAAAACATCGCCCTGACGAGTTTTTAAATCACCCGGAAGACGGCATAACTGCGAACATTCGCCACGGTTTGCACTGCGATTACTGAAAGAGTGGCTTAAATTACACAGACCACTGTAGGCAACGCATAGCGCTCCATGAATAAAGAACTCTATCTGCATGTTAGTTTTAGCGGCAACATCGCGAATCTGACTTAATCCAAGCTCACGGGCAAGTACCACTTGCGAGAAACCAACCTGCTCTAAAAATGCGACTTTTTCTGGGCTACGGTTATCCATCTGGGTACTGGCATGTAACGCAATTGGCGGTAAGTCGAGCTGGAGGATCCCCATATCTTGCACAATCAGCGCGTCGGCTCCGGCTTCATATACCTGCCAAATTAGCTTCTGCGCTGCTTCAAGCTCCCCTTCATCCATTAAGATAGTATTGATAGCAACAAATACTTGGGCGTGATACTGATGAGCAAAGGCACATAAACGAGCGATGTCTTCAACACTGTTGCCTGCGGTTGCACGCGCGCCAAATGCAGGGCCACCAATATATACAGCGTCAGCACCATGACGAATCGCCTCAATACCGAAGTCAGCATTTTTAGCGGGGGCTAATAACTCAAGTCGGTTAGACTTCCGCTCAAGCGGGGGCTGAGGCGCGGTATCAGGCTTGTCATTAGGTCTGAAGATGCCAACATTGCTCATAAACAAATCACTCAAAAAAGGGGAACACTATTATTTTGGGCGAAGATTATAGCAAAAAAACAGAGATTTTGCCTTAGCTAATATAACGGCTTGAGCACGCTATTATTATCTCCTAAGTGAACAGGTCAAATGCGTTACCTAGCGCAGAAGATTTGCCTTTATAAAATTCGGTATAGCTACAGTTAGCACAAGTAACAGCATAGTACCGCTTATTTTGCATATCGAAAATTCGCGACCAAAACCCACCTGAAACACGGATCTCTCCAGTTTCAAACTCTCTATGATTGCATTTAGGGCAGTTCCATTTATCGTGCTGCATAGTGACTATCTTCCTTATTGATTTACTATCTATAGCGGCTAATAACGACTTAAAATTAGTAATGTACCGCCAACCAAATTGTTTCTGTTTGCTCACAGGTCCAAGCAACTCGATGCTTTACGTGGGCGCCAATATTGACGTAGTCACCTTGCTTTAAACTCACCACCTCGCCCGTTTTAAACTCTAATCTAGCCGCACCCTGCATCACCATCACCCACTCGCTGCGAGTTTGATCATACCACTCACCAACCGGAGTCACGTGAGCTTTAGAGATGATACGCTCGACTAAAACGCCGCCTATATTTACGATTGGCTCAAACTGCTCTTCAGTAAGATCTTTAGCCAAATTATCAAAAATATTAGCTTTTTCCATTGTCCAGCCCACCATCATTGTTATCAATAACGATACTCTTGCTCACACGAATACCCAAACGTTTTGCCAAACGATTTAAGTTAGCGCGATCCATCTGCAGCGCTTTAGCGGTTGCGGACCAGTTACCATGATACTGAGTCAAGGTTTGCAAAATACGTTGCCGCTGAAATTCATCGGTCTGCTGCTTAAGGTTTCCCTGCGCTAACACCGCAATTTGCAGCGCTGAGTCTTCGGTTTTATTCTTGCTATCATCCTCTTGAGGACTATTCGGTAACAATAAAGCCAAATGAGTAAGCCCTATACGCACTATAGCTGCAGTGCTCTCGCTTCTCGCTCGCAACGCAGCTCGACTAATAACGTGCTCTAGCTCGCGCACATTCCCCGGCCAATCATACTGATTTAGCATTTTTATCGCGCTAGCATTTAAGGTCAATTGGCTCATGCCAAGCTTACGCCGTGTGAGCTCAATAAAGTAACCACTGAGTAAACTGATGTCGCCTTCTCGTAGCCTTAATGGCGGCACAATAACTGGATACACACTTAAACGATGATATAGATCGGCCCTAAAACGTCCCTGCTCGACCTCTACTTTCAATTGCCTATTGGTTGCAGCAAGAATACGTACATCGACATATTCAACATCGTCTTTACCAACAACTTGGATCTCTTGATTCTGCAAAGCTCGAAGCAACTTACTTTGTACCGCCAGCGGTAGCTCACCAATTTCATCTAAAAAAATAGTGCCGCCGCTCGCCAAGCTGAACTTACCCGTTCTATTACGATCGGCGCCAGTAAATGCACCTTTAACATGGCCAAACAGCTCACTTTCGATAAGGCTTTCAGGCAATGCGGCGCAGTTTACATAAACTAATGGCCCCTCGCTGCGACTCGATTGCCGATGTAAGGTTCTCGCCACCAACTCTTTACCGACGCCTGTTTCTCCCTCGATTAAAATGGAAAAATTAGAGGCGGCGACCATCTCGATTTCACGCTTAAGCTTAAGCATGATCTCACTATTACCGATTAACTCTCCACCATCTTTAACTAATGCTTCATGGGTCAGTTCGGCCACAACCTGTTGGTTATGCTTTGAGTGCTGCTCCAACTGCTGTAGCAATATGGCGGTGTTTAGGGTCGCTGCAGACATCGCCGCAATGATATCTAGCGTGCGTTTGGGGATTTCATCAAATACATTGGGAACCATGCTGTCCAAGGTCAAAATACCGATCAGTTTGTCATCTGACAGCAGTGGCAACCCCATACACGCGTGCACAGGCAGATCACCTTCATGGGAAAGTAGCAGGCCATCATAGGGATCAGCCAGCTTACTATCTGCAGCAAAACGAACCGGTGTTTGCGATGCAGATATCAGCTCAAACCTAGCGTGAGCAGCGATCTCAAATCGACGACCTAAGGTCTCTTTCGTCAGACCTTGCAGCGCTAGTGGCTTCAAGTACTCACCTTGCACATGTAACAACACCACCGCATCGCATGTAACAGCATGACGCACAGTATTGAGCAAGCGCTCAAATCTGTCATTAGTCGTCAGACTATTGGTGAGATCGAGGGCGAGTTGAACTAAAGCCGCAGAAGATATTTCGCTCACAATAGCAGGATCCTAATCGATTAACACTGAGCTTAGCTTATCACGCCACTCACTACACCTCAAAACAACCCTAAAGAGTCTATATGACTACAAAAAAATAGTAGTCAAAATGACTACAACAACCGACTTAAACGGCTGAATGCTAGTAATTATCAATAGTGTGAGTATTGGCACGTTTATCGCAATACTCTATTTCAATCGCACTGTAGCAGATAAAATGGAGCAAACTCATGATAGCCACACAATCAACACCTTACTCTCATGAAGACCTAGCCGAGCAGTTAACTCAAAAGCAAAGCATTCAGCTTGATAGCGCTTCGACTGTTAATCAGCATACATTGGCGCAACTTGGCGCTGCGTCGACTCGATTTTATTCCCATGCACTTACAGGCGGCAATAGCACCATGTTGGTTGCGATGATTGGCTTATTGTTGTGCATCTTAGTGGGCTATTCCTATGCAGATAGCTTTTCACTGTGGGCACAAGTTGGCAGCCACATAGGTTTAATTCTGTTTGCGACTGCAGTGAAAATTGGCTACGTCATGCGCTGCGTCGGTCTCGATGGCATGGGACACCTGCAGCTGTAGTGCAGCACATTACCTCAACTTAAATTAAGCATTAGCGCTGATGCAATAGCGCTAACGAATGACCATTAATCATCACCAATTGGACTACAATACTGATGCAAACGATTAGCTCTCCCAAGACCAAGCAAGTACTCTCTGCCAGCGGTGAAGTCGAGGCTGTGGTAGTAAAATCTGCTTCGCTTTTGGATAAATTAGCCGATATGCCTTTATGGGAACTGGCTTTTAGACCTTGGTTTCTAGTTGCCACATTATCATCAGTGCTTAGTATTGCAGCTTGGCTACTCTTTTTACATGGACAGCTACCTAGCCTAGCAGGAGCAGGACTGAGCCCGGTCATCTGGCATATCCACGAAATGCTATTTGGTTTTGCCGCAACCATTGCGGTTGGCTTTTTACTTACAGCCGCCCAGACCTGGACCAACCGCCGCAGCATACACGGTTTGCCGCTAATGGCGCTAACGCTAATCTGGCTAGTAGTACGTGGCTTACTCTGGTCGAACGACCCAAAATTGCAGCTAGCAGCGGTCGCGCTGCAAGCATCTTGGTGGTTTATCTCAATTGGCTATTTAGCCAGCATGGTGATTAAAGCTAACAGCAGTCGCAACTACCAATTTATTCCTTTATTAGCGGCAATGATGTCATTCAATATCGGCTTTTTGCTAGCTGATATAAATGGCTATACCGAGTTGGCGATGCACCTTTCTCGCTGCGCGATTTTACTGTTTTGCTTGCTAGTCGGCATTATTGGTGGCCGCGTCATTCCATTCTTTACCGGCAGAGGGGCTGAAAATGCCAAGGTCAAAGCCACACCACAACTCGATAAATGGCTACCTTGGGTGTCTCTATTAGGTTTGGCCGTCTTCTTTACAGGCTACTTCATCGAGCTGCCCTTCACTCCAGCAACATTACTGATCTTAGCGGGTGCTATGCACCTACTGCGTTTACTTAACTGGAACAGCCTAGCCACGGTCAAAGTGCCACTGCTTTGGTCACTGCACGGTTCATACTTAGCTTTAGCATTAGGGTTAATCGCGCTAGGTGCGAGTTATCATATTGAGGCACTGCGTTTTGCTGACGCGCTACATTTAATCACAGTAGGAACCTTAGGTGCGATGATCCTCGCCATGATCGCCCGCGTCTCATTAGGTCATACTGGTCGGCCATTAAAGCCTCATTTTTCAATCAATATCGCCTTCGTGCTAATTCTTGCAGGAGCCTTAGCACGAGTGATATTACCGTTAGCTCAACAGCCTATTTTAGCCTGGGATATCAGTGCAACTTGCTGGGTAGTCGCCTTCAGTTTATTCATCTGGCATTACAGCCTGATCCTTGTGCGCCCAAGGCCGAACTAAAACCAATTTTAAGCGTCGAATCAGAATAGATTTGCAAGAGTATAACCTTAAATAACAACCAGAAATTACACCCTAACAGTGCCGCTATAGGGCACAAAAATTGATTAAGGATATTTAGATGTTATCTGAAAAACATATCAGCATAGTTAAGAGCACCATTCCATTATTAGAGTCTGCTGGTACTGCCATCACTGAGCACTTTTATAAACGTATGTTTAGCCACAACCCAGAGCTAAAACATATCTTCAACTTGAGCAACCAGCACTCTGGCGGTCAACCAGCAGCTCTTTTCAATGCGGTTGCAGCTTACGCAAAAAATATTGATAACTTAGGGGCACTAAGTGGCGCCGTTGAGCGCATCGCCCATAAACATACCAGCTTTAATATTCAGCCAGAGCATTATCCAATTGTGGGTCATCACCTACTTGAGACCCTAAGAGAATTAGCACCGGATGCTTTTACCCCTGAAGTCGAAGAAGCTTGGGGCGCTGCTTACGGTGTACTCGCAGGGATCTTTATCGAGCGCGAAGGTGCCCTTTATCATAGAAGTGCCAATGAGACTGGCGGCTGGCAAGGCGCACGACAGTTTACAATTACCGACAAAACCAAGGAATCAGATCTAGTAACAAGCTTTGTGCTTACTCCTGTAGATAGCCTAGCGGTTATTGATTTTGAGCCCGGTCAGTACCTTGGCATTTGCGTAGAGCCTACTGACCATCAATATCGAGAAATGCGTCAGTACTCGCTATCGGATAAACCTAATGGCAAGCAATACCGCATCTCAGTGAAGCGCGAAGCACAAGCAACGCCAGGTGTAGTATCAAACTATCTACATGATCACATCAATGTTGGCGACAGTATTGATGTTTACCCACCAGCAGGCGATTTTCACTACGAGGAGCGCGAAGCCCCTGTAGTACTTATTTCTGCCGGTGTCGGGGTAACGCCGATGCAATCAATGCTGGAGATGTTGGCGGCTAAGTCTTTTGCTAAACCAGTATTCTACCTGCATGCCTGTGAAGGGGTTGAACAGCACTCATTTAACCAACGAGTGGAAACGCTAGGGTTAAGTTTAGATTTGCAGCATCACACCTGGTACCGCGATATTGCTCAATCGAATGAAGTGGCTAATGTTAGCAACATCCACCAAGGCTTTATGAACTTTGCCACACTGAGAGAGGCACTGCCGATTGAGCATGGTGATTATTACCTGTGTGGACCCGTTGCTTTTATGCAATTTGCTAAGCAACAGCTGATAGAGCTAGGCGTCGAAGCTGAGCGCATTCACTACGAGGTATTTGGGCCACACGCTTCGCTTTAAGCGCTAACTTAACAAGCCATAAAAAAGAGCATACCGCCGACTGACGCTATGCTCTTTTTTTATCCTTTTAGCTTTTAGATAAAGTCGCAGATCTCTGCCAACTCTTTCTTTTGCAGCGCATGTTCTGGCACCGTGGCATCCTCACTTGGGTAACCCGCAATAATCAGCATATAAGGTCGTTCGTTTGAATTATCTCTGCCACAGACTTTACTGAGAAAAGACATAGGTTTAGGAGTATGAGTAAGCGTTCCGAGTCCCGCATTGTGCAATGCTTGGATCAAAAATCCCGTCGCGATCCCCACCGACTCATGCACATAGTAGTTTGTCTTCTGCTCCCCCTCTTCTTCGCTGCGCTTCTTACTGAAAATCGCAATCAACCACGGTGCATGTTCAAGATAGGGCTTGCTGGCATTGGTGCCTAATGGCTTTAGCGCATCTAACCATTCTTCACCCGCACGGCCGGCATAAAACGCCTGTTCAAGCGCTTCAGCTTCATGGCGGATCTGCGCTTTAATATCAGGGCTGTTAATGGCAACAAAGTGCCACGGTTGATGATTGGCACCATTGGGGGCTGTGCCCGCGGCTAAAATGCATTTTTCAATAATCTCTCGAGGAACTGCTCGATCTGAGAACTTACGGATAGAGTGACGACGTTTTACCTCTTGATAATTTTGCTGGGCACGCTCAAGCATTTCATGCTCAGGATATTCAATAAAATCAGTTAACGGGTGATGAGCTTCTGTCATTGAGATGTCCCTACCTTAAAAAATCACTTACCTTGCTTTAAGCATCTAATACCTGATGCTGTTAATAGGCTATACATTCTCAGTTTTAAGCCTTAGCTGCAAGCATCATAGCTGTAAGATGAAGTTTTACAGTGAAGCCTGTCCCTATTAATAGTCATTATCGTAGCAACAGAAAAAGCAGCAAATCCCACTTATATTTAGACTGTTTTTATCCAGCATACATATCCATGGGAGTAACGCCCCTGATAAAGCGTGCCCTGCGCATGACAAATTCCATAAAAACTTGAATCAACTGACTATCTTTACGCTCAACTAAACTCACTATACTGAACATAGCATTGAGCTTAGGCATCGATTCAGGTGCCAACTTTACTAAAGCCCCTGAAGCTAATTCGCTTTGTACCGCTATTTCAGGAGTCAGTGCAATTAGGTCAGTTTGGCAAATTGAGTCTTTGATAGAATGCAGCTGATCAAAACGTACTTGCCCAGGAAAATCCTCTCGATCTAATTGAAAAATAACTTCAAATTGTTTTCTAACTGAATCAGGAAGATGCTGAGGAATAGCCATAGGGAACTCTCGAAAGCTAGCCAAATACAGTCGTTCTCTATTTGCCAGCGGATGCTCAGGGCGGCAACAAAAAATAACCGGAAAGGGAGGTAAAGCTAACAACCTTAATAATGGATTACTCTCCAGTTCAGTCGCCCTTGTTTCTGCAATAAACAGATCAAGTTTATCTTCGAGCAAAAGCCCAGTTAACGCACGCCAATTATCAACTTTAAGATCAATCGTCATATTGGGGCAAGCTTGCATAAACTCGCCTAAAATAGGACCAACTAAACTGCTTGATGGGATTGGACTAGCACCTATTTTAATCTCTTGTTTGATATCTGCATGAGATACTGCAATATCTCTTTTCAGTGTATCGTACTGTTTCATTATATTTTGGCAATGCACCAATACCATACAGCCAAAATCTGTTACCACCATTCCTTTAGAGCTACGAACAATTAATTGCCCGCCAACGTGAGCCTCGAGCTTTTGTAAACTTTTAGATAAAGATGGCTGGGTAATATTTAATTCGTCGGCAGCTTTTTTAAAATGTCGGATTCTAGCTAAAGCGACAAAATATTTAACATGTCTAAACTCCACTCTCCCCCCTTATTATAAATTAATACCACCAACACCAAACAACACACAATCTCAAAACAAAAAAAGAAGAGATAGATAAACATAAAACAAAACTTTCGCAATAATAAAAACCGTCTTGATGAAATCACATTATTCGAATATATCCGTCACTGCAAGCAGCAATAACACCCTCTTTGCATCATTTTGTATCGCTGACTTTTATATTTATCTTTAATCTATCTTTTTCTTATCAAACATAAGCATTCACCACATCAAATTAAAATCAAATCATTGTTTATAGTGACATTAACTAGGAAATCACTACTACCTACACCTCAATACTAAACAACCATTCACTTTCACTATATTCCGATTCAAAAAAATCATTGGACTGTTTAATGAGTAGCCATTAAATATACATGTGATCAACTTGTTAAATAATTATTTTAATGAACAAACAAGAAAAGAGATAACCATGAAATTTAAAAAAATTCACATTATGACTTTGGCAGCAATTTATACGGGGGCGGTAGGAGCCAGTATAAACAATACCAAAAGTGAAAGTTCAACAACGCCACAAGTAAAGCCAGTTGTGGTGACTGATTCAATCATTAAATACAACGAAAACAAAAATAAAGATCGTTTAACGGCTAAAATAGAAACAAACACAAGAAATAGTAATGGTCGTAATGTTCATCGTGCTATTTCGAGTAGTGATAAAAAAGTTACGTTTATCTATGAAGACAATATTATCGGTGAACAAACTTACATTATTGAGTTAACAGATAAACCCGTTTCCTTATACCAGGGTGGTGTTGCAGGATTAAATGCTACAACCCCAAGAAAAAATACCATTCCAGCATCACTGAGCCCTCAGATGCACGACAAACTCGATATAAACAGCAGTACAGTACAATCATATCGTACCTATCTAGAACAAAAACAAGCGAATGTGCTTGCTCAAATTTCTAGTTCTATTGGAAACTCCGCCGTTATTGCCAGCTATCAGTTAGCATTTAACGGCATGTCTATGCGTATGACTCAAGATCAAGCTGCGATAGTGGCAGATATGGTCGGAGTCATCAGTGTAACCCGCGAAAAAATATACCAACTACATACTGATGTGGGTCCACAGCATATCGGCGCTGACAAGTTTTGGAGTGGTGAAATCACTGCTGAAGCCTATACAGGGAAAGGCATTGTTGTCGGCGTTTTAGATACTGGCATTAACTCAGACCATGCGTCATTTGCTGTACAAGGCGATGATGGTTATGTACATCAATTACCTACTCGTTACGACGGTTATCTCGGTGATTGTGAACAACAAGAGTTTGCGAGTATGTGTAATGACAAACTCATCGGTGTGCGCTCATACCCCGTCATTACCGATTCTTACAGCGATCCCAGCTTTCAACCTGACAAAGATTGGTGGGAAATTGAAGGCCCACTTAGACCTGCGAACGGTGAAGATTACAATGGGCATGGCTCTCATACGGCCTCGACAGTAGCAGGAAACATTCTGCTCAATAGCGCGTTTAAAGTGCCAGATGTAGGCGTTGCCAGTGATGGTAAAGAAACCAATCTAATTTTGCCTCGGATCTCTGGGGTAGCCCCACATGCAAATGTAATCATGTATCAAGTATGTCATCCCGGTGATGCAAGCTTAAACAGCTATACAGGCTGCCCAAGTTCAGCTTTACTCGCCGGCATTGAAGATGCAATTACAGATGGCGTAGATGTAATCAACTACTCCATTGGCACGGCCTATGGTGCTTTTCCATGGGAAAGTCCAATTGAAATGGCATTTTTAGCTGCTCGTGAAGCGGGCATTTCGGTATCTGCATCTGCGGGGAACTCTTTTGATCCTTCGCTGGCAAATGAGCGACGTGGTGCGATTGATCATCTATCACCTTGGGTTACCTCAGTTGCTGCAACCACACACTCGCGAGAGTTTAGTGTCGAAGGTAAAATGCTCACTGGCTCAAGCGGCGGTGAGCAAACACTACCAGAAATCACAGGGGGAGGGATCTCAACAGAATATACAGGGCCTGTTGTTGAAGCTAAAGCTTACGGCTGGGAATATGAAAAGTGTAATGACACTTTCCCCGCTGGTTTCTTTGATAACTCTCCTGATGGAGTCCCATATGAAACCGCACCTATCGTAGTGTGTAAGCGTGGCGATATTGCCCGAGTTCAAAAAGCGATCAATGTTGCTGATGGTGGCGCAGGAGGCTTCATCTTACGCAATTCAAGCTCAAGTCAGTCGGTCAATAATGACCCTTATGTCATCCCTGGTATTCACCTATCTTACGCCAGCTATAACGGTGATGACTCAACAAATTGGTTTGGTCTATCAGATTGGTTATCTGATGGTAGCGATCATCAAATAACCATCACTGCTTCAAGTGTAGTTACTAGCAATCGAGTTGCAAACTCTGTTGCCGACTTCTCATCACGTGGTCATAACTTTAATAACCCAGAAGTGATGTCACCTAACCTTGCAGCTCCTGGCGTCGATATTTATGCGGCTTGGGCCGATGAAATGCCATTCACTAATGTTGGGATCCCTGGTGATTTTAATACCATTAGTGGTACCTCGATGGCCGCGCCTCATGTTGCTGGTGCAATGGCACTGTTAAAACAAGCACAACCCAACTGGACTGCGGCGCAGATCCAATCTGCATTAATGACAACCGCCGGCTTAAGCAATGTTACTCGAACCACCGAACAACGTCCATTTGAAGGGCTAGAGCCAGCAGGCTATAACGATGCAGGCAGCGGTGTCATCAATGTTGCCCGTGCATTTAAAGCTGGCCTCATCATGGATGAAACGGCTGATAACTATCGAGCTGCCAACCCTAAAAATGGCGGTACTGTAAATACATTAAACCTACCGTATTTTTATAATGAAAGCTGCAGTGGCACTTGTACTATGATGCGCACTTTTACAGCGACAGCAGATGGCAGCTGGACAGTCAATGCTGAGTCATTAGCGATGGAAGGTGCTGACATGCTTTCACTTGAGGTGTCACCTAAGTCGTTTAGCCTTAGTAAAGGTGAAACTCAATCTATTATGCTGACGGCTAAAGTGCTAGAAGTACAAGCTCCTGGCGCAGACTCATCGCAATTACGTTTGCTCGGTGATGTCACCATCACGCCAGCAAGCACTGATATGCCGCAGCAGCACTTACCTGTTAGCATTCGTTACAGCGGTAACAGCATGCCAGAAAATGTGTCGGGTAAAATCCATCGTCAACAAGGACATATCTTAACGCCTGAAATCACCACCGCAGAGATCCAAACCTTCAACAGTCGTATAAATGGTCTGGTGAAGGCTGAACTGTTTGATATGCAGATGCAACGTAGTGATGCACGCACCCTCGAAAGTACAGCCAAAGAACGTACCGATGATGGCCAAGTCGTCGAGTTCTTTGAAGTGCCAGAAGGCACAAAGCGCATCGTTTGGGAAGTTGTGAGCGCAGACTATAACGCTTACGCCTCTATTGATATTGGTTTAGATGTCAATAACGATGGTGAGATCCAGTGGTATGAAGAAGCCATCTGCTACTCTCGCATCGATAATAATGACTACTGTGCGATTAATAATCCAATGCCTGGCACCTATTGGGCCTACGGTTCAAATTACAAATATGAACATGAAGATGAAGATAACCTTGCCGATAGCATGATCTTCGCCTTAGCCATCATAGCAGATGAAGAACAAGCAAATCTCACTGCAGTAGGGCCTGACTCATCGAATGGTATGGATCCTTATCGCGTACAGTTAAACTACGATTTAGCAGATGCTGAGGAGGGGGATGTTTACTACGGCTACGTGGGCATCGGCAGCGATAGTTATAATGATGATAACTTAGGTTATATCCCAGTTCAGCTCATTCATGCAGGGGCTGATACTCTTATTGACGCGAGTCAAACCAGCGCTAAAGAGGGCGACATTGTTGAGTTTACAGTAGAACTTGCAGCTAACTTATTAGGCGGCGAGCGCCCACTTACATTAAGTACAGAGCTTGCAGTAGGACTGCAGTTAATAGAGGACAGTATTCAAGTTTCAGGTTTAGCCCAATATGCTGAAGATATGACAGTTGATGATAATATTATTGCTTTTAATACTATTCAACCGTCTTCATTAGATACGCCTCGTCACTACGTGTATACCACCAGCATTGAAGATTCGACCTGTCGCATACCAGTGCAGATGCAGGCGGACAGTGATACTTATGTGGATATTCCAAGCCAATACGGTTTTACGCATTTGGGATTAGATGGCTATTCAAACCAGTACCTTAGCATTCCCATGTCAGCGAATGATCTACCCCATGTGCCTCTATATGGTGCAGAGAAAGAGATGCTGCATGATCTGTTAGAAATTTCACCATTTGGTTATTTGAAATTTGATGAAATGCCTGATTTCTATAACTACCATCGAGAGTTTGAAGATAGCTTCCAAAGCTTCCCTGACACGATAGTCGCACCATTGTGGCGTGGAGATGTAATGATGCCTAAATCGGCTTTTCGTGAAGATATCGGCGAAGTTACAAACCGAGTATTTGGTGCTGTGATTGATGATTACCTGGTATTCCAGTGGAAAGGTGGCGAAGAGATCTATAACCGCTTTACCGGTAACCGTAACCCCGATGCATCAGCTTACTTTGACGTTGAGACTATAATTTCAACTAAGTTAGATTTTGCGCCTGGAGCCCATGAGATCATGTTTGGTTATCAAGCGATTAAAACGGCTAATGCACACTTCGGCTCAATTGGCCTGCATGGTTACTATGGCGAGCGCGCAACATATAGACCCGTTGAAGGTTGGCTAAATGACGGTTTCGCCTTTAATGATGTTGATGACAAAGTGACAGAAGGCATGCTTGTATGTGCAAACTACCAAGGTCCTGAAAGCTCAGCCTTGACAATCAACTTCTCGGCTCGAGTGTCTGCTGACGCTACTGGGATTGATAATGCAGTTACCGTCACCAGTCAATATGCTGATTCCGAGTTAGTCACGGTATCTCATACGGTTTCATCACCAAGCAATATTCAAGTTGCGGGGTATACTGACCAAATGGTTGCAGAGAATAGTTCGATAACTTTAGCCGTGGTTTACGCAGATCTTAAGGGCACCAACAACGGCATTATTGTCGCAGGCGATAACATAAGTGCTGTCGTTGACGGTGATAGCATCACTATTACTCCAGATACTGATTGGTTTGGTGAGACCATGGTTTCTGTGACAGTGCATGATATGGCGTATCCTTCAGATCAAGCTTCAACCAGCTTTATGCTGACGGTAAGCTCTGATGGCGTAGAAAGTGGTTGTACGGATTCAACAGCCACTAACTACGATGCCAATGCCAACAGTGATGACGGTTCATGCACCTTCCCTGCTCCACCAGTGGAAAAGGAGCCAGCAACTGACTCAAGTGGAGGTAGTTTAGGCTTCTTAGCATTAGGTCTATTAGGCTTACTCGCTGGCCGTCGTAAACTTCACTAATTACTACCAATAAATGATAAGGCTCTCATCCGAGAGCCTTTTTTGCCCTTCAATACTTATCTAGCTTCTAATTCTTGCTTTAACTGCTTAAGCCCTTGGTTAAGATCATTGCCAATCATGGATTCGAAATCAACAAACAAAAACATCAGATTCATTGGGTAATCTAAATGGCCATCAAAGCCCCACTGCACCAATGTTTGGTTAGCACCTACGGCTTCGGTGCTCATGAAAGCTGGATCGGTTGACTCAAAAGGCGAAAAGAATCGCAACTCAAAATCAACCCGCTTGCCTTCATCAATGCGCATTATCTCCTGCTCACCAACACCTACATCTTCTAACTGGCTTTCCCAACGAGATACGAAACCTACGCTTCCATCAGTGCCGCGGTAGCTTTTAACCATATCAGGATCCATCTGTGCCCAGACACTAAAGTTGTCTTGATTCTTTAGACGCTTCACATAATCAAACACTTCGGCGACGGGTTTATCAATAGTGATTTGGGTGACAACCGAATACTCTTTCTGTACGAATAACGCGATAATAAAGGGCAGCGCGATGAGCATCAGTACCGCAATCGAGAATTTTTTTAGCATAATTTATACTCTCAATAAGTGATTAAGGCCTATGAACCTTCAGACCCTATTTTTAAATTTAAAATTATCTTAACCAATTTAGAGTATACAAATAATTAACATATGAACAGCGGTGGTATTTGAGGTGATTCGCTAGCCTAGTTTGGTGATGCTTAAATCACTCATAACTAAGGGCGGTTAACGCTAGATAAGTTGTTCAAGCGTTAAACCAAAAAAGGGACAAGCCTTAGCTCGTCCCTTTTTACTAATTAGATTTGCCCTACAATTTTTGACGACCTTTATAGCCCGAGCCTAGCCATTAGTTTCTGGTTCTCAGCTTCGATATGTTTGTAAAAGTCACAATCAGACAAACTAGCAGCCGCGGCTTCATCTATCACCAGCACCACGTCTTTATGCATCTGTAGCGCCGATGCTGGGCAAGCAGCTGTTAACGGTCCTTCAACTGTCGCCTTAATCGCTTGTGCTTTATTTTTCCCTGTCGCTAACAGCACAACCTTCTTGGCATCCATAATAGTGCCAATCCCCATGGTGATCGACAGGTGCGGTTGATACTCATCCGCTTCAAAGAAACGCGCATTATCGTCAATGGTGGCTTTAGTTAACGTCTTCACACGTGTACGCGACATTAAACCCGATGAAGGTTCATTGAAACCAATATGGCCATTACGACCTATCCCTAATAGCTGGATGTCGATACCACCAGCAGCTTCTATCTGCTGTTCATAACCTTGGCAAGCGGTAATTGGGTTAGCGGCATCACCTGGTGGTACATGGGTGTTTGCTTGATCTATATCGATATGGTCAAACAACTGCTGCTTCATAAAGTAACGGTAACTTTGCGGATGGCTGCCAGCAAGGCCAAGATACTCATCAAGATTAAACGTCGTGGCATTAGAAAATGAAATATTGCCAGCCTTGGTCGCTTCAATCAGCTGCTGATACAGCGAAACTGGCGTTGACCCTGTTGCTAAGCCCAGCACTGAGTTTGATCTCTTCTGCAGCTGTTTTATAAAAATATTTGCGCCATAGGCCGCGACTGCAGCACTGTCTTTTAATATTACGATTTGCATAAATGAATCCAATAAAAGTGATTACCTAACAGTCACTGCAATGCCATAGCAATATGGCGACAACAGAAACAGCGATAACAGCAGCTAAATACGCTATTGCCAACGAGTCATGTAACATAACTATAACCTCAAATGACAACGCTGTCATCTGTATTGGTGTTTGATATAAAAATTAGTCAATTCAGACTAAATTGGCTTGAAACCGCGATGATATTTATAATGGCACTTCCTAAATGTTGATGAAGACCACCTAGATGTCGTTAAACGATCAAGAACAAGCCTGCGCTACTGCAGATCTCACCCGCCATCAACATTTTAAGATTTATAAGCCCTATGGGTTTTTAAGTCAGTTTCTACCTGAAACCCGTAAACGTAAAAAGCTACTCGGTGAACTGTTTAACTTCCCAGCAAAAACTATGGCTATTGGCAGACTAGATCACGACTCAGAGGGGCTGTTGTTACTGACAACAGACGGCATGATGAGTCACCAGATCCGCAGTAAAGGCATAGAAAAAGAGTATTACGTACAAGTCGACGGCGATATCACAGCCAACGCAATAACGGCACTACAACAAGGTGTAGAGATCGGCATTAATGGCGAGAAGTATCAAACACTACCCTGCAATGCTTTTAGGTTGGCTGAAGAGCCAATGCTGCCAGTAAGAGGCCGTAAGATCCGCGATCCAAGACATGGCCCAACAAGCTGGGTTTCAATAACGCTATGCGAAGGTAAAAACCGTCAGATAAGAAAGATGACCGCTGCAGTAGGTTTTGCCACACTTAGATTGGTCAGAGTCAGAATTGGCAATATCTATATTGATAACATGCAAGCAGGCGATGTCACGCCTCTAGCAAATTTTAATGCTGCACTATAACCTAAGCGTTAGAGACTGTATGGCGCCTTAAAAAAATGTTCCAATTCAGCTGATTTTTTCGGCTTACTGTACAAATAGCCTTGAGCTTCATCGCAGCCATTATCTGCAAGGAATTGTGCCTGCTCTGGCGTTTCAACACCTTCAGCTATCACCTTTAAATTAAGCGAATGGCCCAACGCAATCACAGCCTTGGCAATTGCGGTATTATTGACATCTTCAGGGATATCTCTAACAAAGCTTTGATCAATTTTTAGCTTGTTAATCGGTAGTTTTTTAAGATAGTTAAGCGATGAGTAGCCGGTACCAAAATCGTCAACAGATAACATAATTCCCATCTCAGCCAACAAGATAAGATCACTGCCAACAGATTCAGGATCTGACATCATGCAGCTTTCCGTGACCTCCAATTCAAGACGATTCGCAGGTAAGCCTGTGGCTTTTAACACGTCCGCGACTTCATTGACAAAATTGCGTCGTTGCAGTTGCGGCCCAGCCACATTGACTGCAATACGGCCAAAATCTTTGCCTTCTGCCAGCCAAAGCACACCCTGCTCACACGCTTGTTGCAATACCCAACGTCCAACCTCCTGAATTAGGCCAATCTTCTCAGCGACAGGAATAAAAATAGCTGGCGAAATACTGCCTAACACCGGGTCATCCCAACGTAGCAACGCTTCAAAACCATTTAATGCTTTGGTCTGACAATCAACCTTGGGCTGATACACCAAGTAAAATGCATCTTGAGCCAGTGCATCATGCAACGCACTTTGTAATTTTAAATGCGCAACCGATTCATACGTTAATGATTGAGTATAAAAAGCATAATTATTACGGCCATCTTGTTTGGCTCGGTGCATAGCGGCATCAGCATTAACCAGTAAAGTACTGGAATCCCGACCATCTTGAGGATAAAGAGCGACTCCCATACTTGCGGTCAATCTCACAGGCCCATGTCCAGTTAGCATGAAGGGCCGTTCAAAAACTTGCTGTAGTTTACTGAGCCGCAGTAACAACATGTCGCTACTTTCAATATTCGGCAAAATGGCTGCAAACTCATCACCGCCGAGACGAGCGATCGTTGCTAGGCTGCCTAGTGCTAAGGTTAAACGTTGGCTTAGTTCAACCAGCACTTCGTCACCAATAACATGACCAAAGCTCTCGTTAACTTGCTTGAAGAGATCGATGTCAACGTAAATAACACCTAATTGATATTCGCTGCGGTTTGCCAGTCTTATCTCTTGCTCTAAGCGAGACGTGACCGCCATTCGATTAGGCAATCTAGTCAGAGGGTCATGAAAGGCTAAATGGGCCAGTTCAGCCTCATTCTTTTTCTGGGTTGATAAGTCAGCAAACACGGCAACAAAATAACGGATCTCATGTTCATCGCCATAGACCGCACTAATGGTTAGCAGTTGTGGGAACACGGCACCGTTCTTACGTCGATTCCAGATCTCACCGTGCCATTTACCACTCGTCAGTAATGATTGCCAAAAGGACTCAAAAAAAGCCTTATCATGCCGCCCCGAGCTAAACACTCTAGGGGTTTGACCAATTAACTCACTTTTATCAAAACCAGTGATTTGAGTATAGGCGCCATGGGCATCAATAATCACACCATCAACGTCGGTGATCAGCACCCCTTCCACCGAGTTTTCAAATACGCGGGATGCGAGCTCTAGCTGATCTTGTGCCGCTTTATGGGTTGAGATATTACGGGAAATACCAATGATACCGGCAAGCTCTCCAGCATCGCTGACAACAGGTACTTTGGTGGTCTCTAACCAAGATTCAACATTACCAATATCCAGCCCTTTACACTCACCAGCTGTCACTTGCACGCCTTTAGTAATAGATGCTTTATCGCCTTCGATAAACTGCTGCGCTAGATATGGAGGAAATAACTCTTCGTCGGTATGACCAAGGATTTGCTGCTGTGATAGCTCCCAGGCCATTTCAACACTTTGATTCACAAAAATGTAGCGGCCATCAGCATCTTTCATCCATACATGCTCTTTCATTGCATCGATAAATTGCTGCAAGCTCACATTAAGCGGCTCAGCCGGATTACGCTGCAAGCTCTTACGGTAATCACGGTAAAGTTTACTTAGATCCAACTCCATACTATCGGCAGACTGTTTGAGCAATAGTCTTAAATCTGCCTTACTTAAAGTGGCGACTGTTTGAGGGCTTTCTTGGGTAATGCACAAATAGCCAAATAGCGCCTGTGACGGCCAATGGATAGGCATTGAGCAGCTTAAATCAACTTCAAAGTATTGGTCATTAGCCGCTATAGGTCTAATAATCTCTTGCTGATTTAAGCGGGCTGGAGAGCTTGATGCTTGTGAATAGGGAGAAGCCTGTTGAGTACAATTTTGACAGAGACGTTCTAAACTCGCAGCACTCATCCTGGTAGCAGAGAGCACATCAAAGCAGCCATCATGACCCATCTTTAATAATGCAACTGAGCAACCTGAAACACGTGCAAGCATGTCGACGGAGGTTCCCCATCGAGCTTGTTGAGTAGCTGAGACATCAATCTCTATCATTCAACGCTCCACTTGTATGGCTGCCAAACATTAGCTTAAAATTCAGACTGTAATATATAACCTGCCAGAATATTCTTGAAAGGCCAACATTTACAGGTAATTAATCAGTTATTTTATCGTAAAAAGACAAATCTACTAACCATTATTAGCATTAGCGAGTAATTATATTGCAAATTGGTTAAGTATATTGCCTTTATACTAATTAGCGACCCACTTAGCAGTAACTAAAGCGCTATAACGAGATAAAATAATGCTTGTGATCGAGCAGGTACTTTTCATCTGCAGCCAGTTAGCTCTATTATGGGAGCATAACAATAACAAGGATGAAGCTTGTGCTAAAACAACTGAGCGTTTCAATGAGTTTACTACTGCCATCAATCGCAAATGCAGCCCTACCGATTGATAAAATAGTCCTGCCTGAGGGGTTTGAAATATCTACCTACGCAGCCAATGTGCCAAACGCACGGCAGATGGCGCTTGGAGATAAAGGCACACTGTTTGTCGGCAGCCGTAAAGCGGGCAAAGTACATGCACTGATAGACAGTAATAACGACTACCTAGCGGATAGCATGTTTGAAGTGGCCAGTGATCTTTTTCTGCCATCTGGGATCACTTTTCACCAAGGCGATTTGTATGTCGCAGAGGTGGATAAGATTTGGCGTTACCGCAATATAGAAGCAAGCCTGCCTAAAATACCAGAGCCTGAATTGGTGTATGACAAGCTGCCTAACAAGTCACATCATGGCTGGAAGTTCATCCGCTTTGGTCCGGACGGTCTACTTTATATCCCTGTTGGCGCGCCCTGCAACGTATGTGAAAGCGACGCTCCGTTTGCCAGCATCATTAAACTCAACGTTGACACTAAGCAAGTCACAACTGTGGCTAATGGAGTTCGCAACAGCGTCGGGTTTGATTTTCACCCACAGACTGGCAATTTATGGTTTACCGATAATGGCCGTGACATGATGGGCGATGATCTACCCGATGACGAACTTAACCACGTCTCTAAAGAGGGGCAGCATTTTGGCTTTCCCTATATACATAACCAAGACATTCTCGATCCTGAGTTTGGTAGTAAAGCAAACACCATAAACAACCGCGCCCCAGCGCTAAATCTTGGCGCCCATGTGGCCGCGTTAGGCATGGAGTTCTACCAAGGTAAACAGTTCCCTGTAAGTTATAAAAATAGCATCTTCATTGCTGAGCACGGTTCTTGGAATCGCAGTAAAAAGGTTGGTTATCGAGTCGTTCGAGTCACGTTAGAGGGCGATAAAGTGGCAAGCTCTGAAGTATTTGCGTCAGGTTGGCTGCAAGGTGAGCAAAGCTGGGGGCGCCCCGCTGCCGTGCTTACTATGCAAGACGGCTCTCTGCTCATTTCCGATGATGCGGCTAATGCCATCTATCGCATTAATTATAAGGCCAAGTAATCCGCTAAACATTGGACATAACCTTTATTTTTAAGTGCATTGCCAGGCAATGCACTTTTGTTATGGCACGGCTTTCAATAGCTTTAGTTCACCAAACACATCTGCATTTTTGTAACCTAGATTTTTATCGCCGTTTACAGCTTCAATAGCCTCGGAGCCGATAAAATGTTCTCGCTCTTTTGAACCATCATTGTCACAATAAGCCAGCATAAAGCCCATGGTTTTCCCAGCAGTTAACTCCACTCTAGAGCTATTCTGCCCTATAGCTGAAAAGGTGGCATCATGTACCTCTAGTCTGACCTCCCAAATAATCTTATTATCCCGTGCACTCTGGCGTTGCCAGTGACTATCTACATGTTGATTCAAAAGCATAAATTGGGTCCGACCATCTTGATAATTTGGTCCGATATCAACCGCTTGGTTATCCAGTGCGATATGGTAAGCAAAGGCGTTAAAGTTAAACTGATGCTCACCGCCAGAATGGTCTTCATCGATAAATATTTCTAGACAATCATCGTCCCAGTAACTCTTCAAAGGATCAGCGTGTTGATCAAACAAAATATCGTCAGTGATCTCCACCAATAAATACAAGTGCTCTTTAGTCCATCCCACTTTGAAACGACCGCTAAAATCTTCAGCGCTAGGCGGCTGCCCTAAAATCAGCTGGTCGATATTATGCCATTTTGCCTGCTGCCAAATAGCCTCATCAGCAACCGCGTCAATGATTGGCTCTTTCGCAGCAAAAGGTGCCTCATAAGCCAAACTAGTCATCGATATAGGTAGCAATAGCGCCAATAGTAACCATGGTTTAAAGTCCTTTTCTAACTGCATAATCGCCTATACTCCAAGCTTGTTATCGGTAACATTTATTGCAAGGGTTTTAAGGATCCGTATCACTTGATCGTCAACATTCTCATTCTGACACAGTACCAAAACGTCGGATTCATCTGTCGGCTGTTCCAGTGCGCTAAACTGACTTTTTAATAATGAAGCCGGAAAGAAGTGATCTTTACGCTTACTGATCCGCTGTAAAACCTCAACTTCATCGACGGCTAACCAGATAAACAACGTCCGATAACCCAAGGTCCTAAAGCAATCTCGATGTGCTCTCTTGAGTCCAGAAAATGCCAAAATATTTATTGGTTGCCCTGTCAAGTTACTAACCTGATGCAGCAGCCTGTCAATCCATGGCAGTCTCTGCTCATCCGTTAGCGCAATACCTTGTGCCATGCAGGCTTTGGCGGCTGCGCTATGAAAATCATCAGCCTCAATAAACTGCGCAGCTAATACGTTTGCAAGTTGCCGCGCTAGTGTTGATTTACCGCAGCCACTGACCCCCATGACAATAATCAATTGCGGTATGCTGCAGCCACTCGTTGAGTTAATACTCATCCCCCCTCCTTAACTTAATTGGGCTGCGTAGACCAAGGAACAAGCACAACCAATTGATAACTTTTGCCGGCATCCAACCCTTGTAGACGATTACTGCTGACATACTCGCCATTAACTTGAATGCTCATTTGCTCAACGGCTGCTTGCTCAATCTTGATCAGCAGTTCGGCCCCATTAAACATTCGTCGCAGTTCCACTTTAGGCCACTCTTTAGGAAGATGCGGCTCAATAATCAAACAGCCTAATTCACCTTTTATGCCCACAATCTCTTCCACAATACAGCGGTAATACCAAGCTAAAGTACCGGTATTAAATAGCTGGCTACTACGCCCTGCTTGTTGAGGATGCTGAAAAAAAGCACCACGGTAATAGTTTGGAATAAAGGTGGGCAACTGGCCTCTAATAAGCGCATCTTGCTGACTAGGCAGCATTTTCATTAGGATCTCAAATGCCTTTTGATGCTCGCCAATCAAACATAAGCTATAGGCATAAAACACTGCCGCATGGTTATAAACACTGCCGTTCTCAGCCGAGCCTGGATACTTCTGTGTTAGCCGCCCCACATCTTCACGCATAGCAGTGTAGGCTGGCGCCAACATCATAGGACCATAGGGCGTCATGAGTTGCTGTTCGATGGCCGTGAGTATTTTTGCTGTC
Organism: Shewanella sp. 10N.286.54.B9; assembly: GCF_041468565.1. NCBI lineage: Bacteria > Pseudomonadati > Pseudomonadota > Gammaproteobacteria > Alteromonadales > Shewanellaceae > Shewanella > Shewanella sp. 10N.286.54.B9. The sequence continues at coordinate 84,548 of NZ_JBFRIY010000022.1, read as the reverse complement.
TGCTCAGTATTCGTCGCTTTGCTCATCAGCGCCCAACTTTGAGGATTCAGGTAGATAGAACCTTCTGCATCCGCTTTAACACCAAAGGCAACATTGTCATCGGTTATCCCTCTAGCAAACCAGTCTTGATCCCAGCAATGCTGATTCACCGCAGTATTGATCTCAGTGGCCGCAGCCAGTAAGTGCACATGGTCTTTATTAAGCTCTTGATTGATTTGGGCCCATTGCTGCAGCGCAAACGCTGTCGCTAAAGATAACCAGCTAGAAACCCCGCGACCTTTGTGACCCACCATATTCATCGGATCGCACCAATCCCCCTGTTCAATATAGCTAAGGCCACGGCTATCTCTACGTTGCAATAACCAGCCTAAGGCAAGCTCAATATGGCGATGCACACTTAAGGCTTGCTCACTGTCAGCAAACTTAACCGGTTCATCTAGCAGCGAGATATCCCCCGTCTCATTGAGGTAAGCAATCACGCAAATGGGCAGCCATACACAGTGATCGGTATGGGGAATTTGATTGATGTATTTAAGTTCTGCGATTTCGCTAAGTAACACACCATCAGGCATAGCACCGGAGGAAAATTGCTGCGACATCGCCAATAAAAAGGATTGCCGAGCAATAGTAGGGTTGATGTAGCTCATGCCCATATTGTCTTGCAGAAAATTGCGTGTTTGTGGATCGGTACTTAAGCGATTGACATCACCGTGATAAAACATTTGCCGCGGTAACCATTGATTAAAAAACGGATCGAACAGCGGATCACCACTATTAATATTCAAACAACCTTTACCTGACTCAACATAATCTGTGTAGCGCTGCTGCTGCGCAGAAAATGCTTTAGCTTCACCAAAATAGCGCTGGCGGATCTGCTTAACTTCGGCTTTATTAGCCGCAGGGCCAAACACAAATCGATGCCGCTTAGTTTCACCTGGCAGCAAACAATGGCGATATTGCATTACCGCCACAGGCGGCTCATAGGCGCTAACTTTGGTCGCTAATACAGAATCATGGATGGCGTCGGGATTGGCCAAGCCGCCCTCTCCCTCAAAGCCATATTGATTTGCGGTCCAGCTATCGGGTTTATCTTCAGCGATTAAAAAGGTTAGATCTTTAAAATCCTTCTGCTTTGGATAATCTTCCACCTTTTGATAAGGAGTAACGCTTGTCGCCACAATCCCATTAATAGCAGAGTCAAAAGTTGCGCTCTGATTCATCCACGACATGTATCCAATCGAGAAATACGGGTAGATACTGATGTTAACTGCGCTATTGCTACTGTTTTTAACTTCGACTTGCCACATTTCAAGCGCATCGCTTGCGGACAAATTAACTTCAACCGAAACCGATAAGCCAAAACATTCCACCTGCCAACTTATTGCTGCGCTAGTTTGCACAAAATTAAAAGATTGTGAACGACATCGAACAGGCTCATAAGGCACGGAAAACAACTCGTTAGTATCTTCATTTTTGATATAAAAAAATCGCCCAGGATGATGCGCAAAATAACTATGCTCAGGCTGCATAAATGTTTTAGCTTCTAGCATTGGTCCGTGGCTGTATTTTGCCGGTTCCGGTTGCATGAACTGAGCAGTTGCGTAGCCGCGACAGTTCATGTGCAGCATCATCTGCCTATTCCACAAAAAGCCCGATGCTTTAGGCATCGCCGTGGCGCTATTTAACTGCACACTGTGCTGGCTCATAGTGAACAGAGGGTTGTTAGCATTAACCACGGGCATCATTAAATCCCCCCTGCTGGCGCTCAACTAGCTCCCGTTGTAGCTGTTGCAGCGCCGTATCATCTAATGGGTACATGCGAATCACCACTAATGACAACAAAGAGAACAGCGCCGGTAATAACGTCATCAGTAGCACGATGCCATGCTGAGACTCACCGCTTTGCACTTGATTGGCAACATAACCCATTGAAGCAAGCAACCAACCTATCATTCCCCCCGCTAACGCGCCGCCAAGTTTTTGTGCAAAAGAGGCAGCCGAAAAGATCATTGCCGTGGCACGGCGTTTATTTTTCCATTCAGAATAATCTGCGGTGTCGGCATACATTGAAAATACCAGCGGTGACTTTGGCCCCAAGCACAAACCTATCAATATTTGTAAGCTGAACATCAAACTAATATTGTCCTTAGGCACAAAGTAAAATAGCGCCGATAATAGCGTCACAGCCGTCATCAAAATCAGCAGTAAACGGCGTTTATCGAACCATTTAGTCAGTAAAGGGGTGAGTGCAGCCCCCGTTGCCAAGGCCAGCATATACACCATGGCAAAACTGCCAATGAGATCTTCACGCTCGGCGTAATACTTAAAATAAAAGGTGCCGGTACTGCCCCTGAGCGAGATTGTCATCATGATAATGAGCGCTAAGCAAAATAGAATTATCCAAGGGCGATTACTAAAGAGGTCTTTGATATCTTGTTTAACAGGGGTTTGTTGATGCGCCGCTGGCTTAATGCGCTCAGTGGTGGCAGTAAAACTAATAGTAAATAACACAGCTGCTGCAACCCCGTAGACCATCATGGTTAATTGCCAGCCTAGCGCCTCATCACCATTACCTAACCAGCTCACCAGTTCAGGAGTGAGATAAGCCACTAAGGTTCCGCCAGAAAAAGCGCCAATAAAGCGAAAGCTAGTCAGTCCTGTGCGTGACTGAGTATCGGCGGTGATAACCCCAAGCAATGCACCATAAGGTACATTGATAAAGGTATAGGCCAGCATCATCAAAATGTAAGTCGCATAAGCCCAAGCAATTTTACCTGGCTCATCAAGATCGGGAACGGTAAAAGTCAGTATGCCCGCAGCGGCAATAGGTAAGATCCCCCATATGAGATAGGGTCTGAATTTTCCAAAACGGGTGTTAGTTCTATCCGCTAATGCGCCCATGAGAGGGTCTGAAAAGGCATCAATAATCCGCGTGACCAACATCATGGTACCGACGACGGCAGGCGATAAGCCAAACACGTCGGTATAAAAAATAAATAGAAAGACATCAAACACTCGCCAGTAAAAGTTTGAGGCGACATCACCACAGGCATAACCCAGTTTTTCTTTTAAGGAGATGGTTTGACTAGAGGCTTGCTGCACTAAACCCGCGCGTCCCTTTATGATTTGTTGTTGCATCCTTGAAGCACCTTAGCACTACACCACAGTAAAATGGTGTCACTCTGTAAATCGTAAATATGGTTAAATTTCACTGAAACGTAAAAATGTAACCGCTTACATTTTAACCTAGCATGATAGCTTTTAGATTGATAGCTGGTTTTTCATACGAAAATAATTCGTTAATGCCAATACTCAATCTATCCATAGCAGCTTTAGACAAACGCCTTCTATTGAATACGCCCATGGCATCAGCAGTGAAAAATTAACTCAGCCTCATATGCGCAAACTCAATCACATCAACTTCAGCTAAATAAGAGTAACCGCAATTAATTGAAGCTCTGGCAAATTTCAGTCATCATAGTGCTAACTAAGGAAGGTTTTCAGACATTTACGTTTGGCTACTATTAATGGACACACCTCAAAATGAAACAGCTCATCGTTACCTTTTAATGCTATTTACTTTCAGTGCTCATGCAGCTTTTGACAGTAAAGAATCTGTCTACGCGGACCTACTCAACAGTAATAATTTGCAGAATGTAAAACTAGGTGCCAAAGCGCTGCACCATGATCTACCTGATAATGTCGAACTATGGGATTTAGCGGCCTTTACTATTTGGTCGATGAATGACAATGGTGACAAGAGTAATCCAGAGTTTGATGACACGATCTCTTGGCTGGCGAAAGCCATTGGTGAGAGTAAACAAGGGCGATACCAAAAACTGCTAAACGAGCAGTTAAAGCTGGCTCAATCTAATAAAATTAAGCGTTACTTTAAAGGGGCAATCAAAGCGCTCAACACCACTGAAGAGCTACAATTTGATGCTACAAACTACACTGTGCAAGTAGCGTTGAGTGACCCTAAGCATATTCGTGCAACCGCTGAAAACTTCCAACGAGTAAAAGTTGGCGACACCTTAGAAGTGGTACTTTCATTGCTTGGCCAACCAGACGGAGTCGGGCAATATATTCGTAGTTATAGTCGCCCTTTTATTGGCCGTCAGACGTTTCAAAATTTGCGTTTATCGTACATTAACTTTGGCTCTATGGAGCTGAGGTATGAGCAGACACATTGGCTGGTTGACCTAAAATCCAAACAAACTGATGCTGATATTTCTGCAGTTTCTGCCGATGTTCGCGATCTACTTTCTCGCCTTGTCAGCAACGATGTGACTCAAATTCGCAGCGCCGCAAGAGAGGCTATAAAGCTACCATTAACCGATCAAGCAGCACTCGATCATATTGCGCAGTATATTTGGGACAACCAAGACACCCAAAATGACCAATTTGCAGACTCACTTGCTTGGCTATGCAAAGTATTAAGCAACAGCGAGAATGGCCGTTATAAAGAGATATTAGCCACTATTGCTCAAAAGCCAATCCATAAGAAAATAACTCGTTATGCAGCCAAATCCGCTAAAAAATTACCGATTAGTGCAGAGCATTATACCCCAGCAATAAACACCAAAACGGCTGAAAGCTCGAAGGAGACCACAAGCTTATAGGGCTTTAAAATTCAATAGAAACCAGCCAATGTGATCCGCGAAGCGATAGCTACTATCATCAGTACCGAAGCTGGCAGTTATTGAGTCAACGATGGCGATCGTTATTACGTGCTTGAGCCACTCTATGGCAATGGTAATCCTTGGCAAGACGGCGCATTAGCGATAGAGGATATTGCAGTGCACCACCGTACTAATTTTTATCAGCCGTTCAATAAAGGTTAATTGTCATATGAGTTTCTATTGATAGAACTCACAATCTATTAGAAATAAAAAAAGCAGTTAAGCTCAGGCTTAGCTGCTTCAATACTGTTTAATGTCGCTGAACCACTAGGGCCTGCAAGTCTCAATAAAGACTAACTCGCTTTAACAAATTCACTTTCTCTAGCAAATTTTATGGCACCATCACAGATGTTAACCTGCTGTTGTTTGTTGGCCGCTTGGAAGTTCTTCATATAGAGATCCAGTGCGTCACTTGTTTCCTTTGACATCACCATATCTTCAATACCAGCACCTCTATGCGCCATGGCAGACTGCCCAACAATACTACCTTCTATCTGCATGTCATGTTCAGCGTAAAATGTGGTACAAATCATTAGGCTTGCCATGCCTAATGCCACATCTTGGTCCAACTGCTCTGCGCTTGCTTGTCCTGCAATCAAGTAGCTTAAAAGACCCGCCAATAAAACTTTTTTCATTATGATAAACCCTTTTATAAAGTCATCATCTTACTGATACCGATTTGATATTCAGCGTATCTCTTGTGTCTAGAGCCATCATTCTCTAGCAATGAGGCTAACACGCTGGATATTTATCTGTATGTGATACCCAACCGAGTTAACCATTTTCGAGTCAAAATTGTGTGCTCTATCACTTAATTTTTAACTGTTAAGCTTACCTTCTCGAGCCTTAACATATTATCTTTTATGAAAAATTAGCTGTACGTATATAAGAAATTTGGCAACCCAACAAACTAAACTTTTAGGCTATTGAATCTCATTTACATAGTCGTTTATGCTAATTCTGTAACGCGTAATTCGGCGCGAATAAATTGACTAGGCTAGATGTTTGCAGTTGGTCTTAATTAAGGATGATGATGAAAACTAAACTACTCACAGTACTGACTACTTTATCTTTAGGTGCAGGATTGATCGCAGCGGTTAATGCTAACCCGATGCAAGATGAACAACGCTACTGTGCCGCTAACCCTGTCGATTGTTACTGTGAGTATCGCGGCGGTGCAAAGGTGTGCTTTATTAAGTAATTTATCGAATATTTTTCGATAATAAAAACCAGCTGAGAAGCTGGTTTTTTATTGAGTTTTATAAGCTTGTATTTTCCTCTGAGCCATCTGCCTCTAGGTGTTTATTGCTAAAGGAACGTGGTCTGCGTTAAGGGGGAAGTTTTTAGCATATAATGGATTCAATCTAGCAACATGCTTCAACTGTTCTGACAGAAAAGAGAATTACTAAAACCCGATTAACGCAAGGAAACATAACTTAAAGCATTGATAGCTATTCTTAAATAACACCTAATGAGTTACCAATACCTTCTTATGCTAGAAGTATATAACTGCTTTTTGCCTCAGCGCTGCAGTGATTAACTTCTCTCTCTCAGCCAGACTTAGAAGTTTACTCCACATAAAAACAACAAAACAGACATTCCCCCTATACATCAATACTCCAAAAAAGAATTGGTTGCTAATTGGTTGCAACAATGTAAATTTACAGCAAGAGTTAACAACAGTCACAACCTTAAACACTGCATATATTGTAAGTGCTTAAAAAGGAATTAAAGCAGTAACCAATCTTTATGTAGGCAATAGGTTTACCAATAAAAATATAATAAAGGTAACGTATGTCTCAAAGAACACTCGCTTCATTGGCAGTATTGCCGCTAACATTGGCGTTAACCGCTTGTGGTGGCAGCTCAGATGAATCAACGCCGCCTCTTCAGAACCAAACACCACAAATAGCACCGATTGTAGGTTTAACAATCAAAGAAGGATTGCCGCTAACAATCAACGCTAGTGCTACTGATAGCGATGGCAGTATAGCCAGCTACAAATGGCAACAAACAGCGGGTATTACGGTGCAGATGGTCGATACAGAAAGCGCCAGTCTAAATCTCACTATACCTATGGTAGATGAAGATCAAACTGTGACGTTCAAGCTAACCGTCACAGATAATGACGGCGCATCCACCTCAATCTCAGTCGATGTGCTACTGCGCAACAATATTGCTCCAACTGCCACTATAGCCCCCCTGACTCAAATTGATGAAGGCCAGACATACACCCTAACAGCCACAGTGGCAGATGAAGATGGCGATATAGCCACAACCCAGTGGCAACAAGTATCGGGCAGCACGGCACAACTTTCGGGTGAAATGAGCGACACGCTCACCGTAACAATGCCCAAGGTTACTCAGACAGAAGCTGGCCAGCTTAAATTTGTCGCCACCGATGACAGCGGTGAATCAACAGAGTTGTTGCTAGATTTCACCATCAATAACACCCACCACAATATCGAGCTGTCAGGTAATGCTAACAATAATGGCGCAAATGTTGGTGATACCGATATTACATTGACTCTAAATGAGCAAAACTTTGTTACCACAACCGATGCTGATGGTAATTATGTTCTACCTGTTGATATCGATATATTACAGCAGCAAGGTTCTTACAAATTGAGTGCTGATATGGCTCAAAACCCACTTGTCCGTACAGGGCAAATAGCCGAATTACTGCAAAATATCAATGTGCAGCAGCAAGCAGTAAATAAAGCAGTAATAGCGAGAGTCACAGCATCACAACAGACGACTGCGATTAACGGCGATGTACAAGCTGATCTCAACAGCTTAACCACCGCTGACTACCTGTATTTAGTCACACTTTTTGGCGATAAAGACTTTATAAATGATCCAAGCACTGATGCCACAGTATTAGCGACACAATATAAAAGTGTTGATACTGAGCTGCTATTAGAAATAGCGACGGCATTAAGTTATGCAGAGGAGCAAAATCAGCTCGTCCCTACCAGCAATGGCATGGTTGGGCTTCAAGAGTACTTAAGTGAAATTTATGCCGACGACGCTGGCAAAGTGCTGTTTGATTCATTACTAAGTCAACAAAAGCAGCAAACGGGCAATAAGGCGAGTGAATTCTTAGCCAACGGTAAAACCTATTATGCGACCTTAGCTAGTGCACCTGGCACTGTTAGATTAGGCCTGCCATTTAACTTATCTTATACCTTTGCTGAAAATGGAATCTTTACCCAACAGAGTCTTGACGAAATCACCACAGCGAGTTGGTCAGTTGATGGCAGTGGCATTGTGGTTGATGCCTCATCTTGGTCAACCCAAGTTCAGTCTAATTGGATAGAAGGGGTCGCAGAGCCTGCTACTTGTACCTATACACCGATAAATAAACGTTTTGAGATGATCAAGGGACGCTTTAAAGGTGTGCAACAAGCTGTCGAAACCTTTAAACGCCATCGAGTGTGTGTAGATAGAGATAATGGCGCAGAGGTTGCCAACGAAATCATCGATGAAGAGATGTATTTCACGGCCTTTAATATCGATGACGTAGAGGTTTGGCAAGAGAAAGATCTACAAGGACAGTCTATTGTTTTTGAACATTATTCTGAAACTGCACTTGAACTAAATCGCCTGCAAAATAGCTTACCTGCAATGACCTATCAGTTCAATGATAATGGCAGCGGTTCAGTGTTGGAAGATAACGCTAATTTCACTTGGCTTATCGATGCTGATGGCGTGTTAATAATGAGCTTTAGTGACTACAGCATCCGTTGGTTAAAGCTGTTTGACGATCGCTCTGACCGTAAAGGTGGCGCCTCGGTATTTGCCCTGTATGAAAAAGACGAAATCAATGTACAGTACTCTAATATGGCGACCACACTATCAGCATCTAGTTGGCAAGCCAGTGATTTGGTGGGTAACTGGGATCATGGTTTTAGCAGCAGTCAGCCCAAATATGATGTAATGGGTTATGGGATCAAATGGGAGCTGTTAGCTGACGGCAGTGCGAACCTAAAAGCAACTTCTGCAGATGGCAGCATTTTGTACAAAACAACACCTCTGCAATGGTATATGGAAAACAATCAAGTGGTTCTGTACCGTTCGCTTGAATGGGTAAATGGTAATCCAACTAGCAGTAATTGTGATCCTCGTAGTGATAGTAACTGCTTCTATCGTCAATACAGAAGTTGGCAGTTATTAGGTCAACATGGTAATCGCTATTACGTGCTTGAGTCACTCTATGACAATGGTAATCCTTGGCAAGACGGTCCATTAGCACTAGAAGAGATTGCAGTGCATCATCGTACCAACTTTTATCAGCCGTTCAAGAAAGGACAGTAAACTTAAAATAGGCTTCGAACATTTAGCTTTTAAGCCTTTTAAAGCATAAAAAAACCAACCTCATGGCTGGTTTTTTTGTTTTACTCAAAGAGCAAAAAGTTTGTTGCTAACAATTAGCCTTGTGGGCGCATCGCTGGGAACAAGATCACGTCACGGATTGTGTGCGTGTTAGTAAATAGCATCACCAAACGGTCGATACCAATACCTTGACCCGCTGTAGGCGGTAAGCCGTGCTCTAGCGCACGGATGTAATCAGCGTCGTAGAACATCGCTTCATCATCACCAGCATCTTTAGCATCAACCTGTGCTTTAAAGCGGTTGTCTTGATCTTCTGCATCGTTAAGCTCAGAGAAACCGTTAGCCACTTCGCGGCCACCGATAAAGAACTCAAAACGGTCGGTGATGAAGTGGTTTTCATCGTTACGACGTGCAAGTGGTGAAATGTCAGCTGGGTAACCGGTAATGAAGGTAGGTTGCATTAGCTGAGGCTCAGCAGTTTCACCGAAGATCTCTTCAAGTAGCTGACCACAAGTCCAGAATTTTTCGATTGTCATTCCGATGCTTTTCGCAAGATTACGCATAAACTCAACGTCTTTAACTTCATCGTAAGTCATTGACTGAATCGTTTCGTTATCTGGGTTGTACTTCTTAATCGCATCCAACATGCTTAAACGCGCGTAAGGGCCACCAAAATCAACCGTGTGCTCACCGTATGGCAGTTGAGTAGAACCACAAAGATCAGTGGCGATAGAGCTAAGCATCTCTTCGGTAAGATCCATCAGATCTTTATAGTCAGCGTACGCCATGTAGAATTCCATCATAGTGAATTCTGGGTTATGACGTGGTGACAAACCTTCGTTACGGAAGTTACGGTTAACTTCAAATACGCGCTCAAAACCACCAACCACTAAACGCTTTAGGTATAGCTCTGGTGCGATACGTAGGTACATAGCCATATCGAGTGCATTGTGGTGCGTTTCAAACGGACGTGCTGAAGCGCCACCAGGAATGCTGTGCATCATAGGAGTTTCAACTTCCATGAACTCTTTTTTGATCATGAAGTTACGGATTGCAGAAACAACCTTTGAACGCATGATAAAGGCTTCACGAGACTCTTCGTTAACGATTAAGTCAACGTAACGCTGGCGGTAACGAGTTTCTTGATCTGACAAGCCGTGGAATTTTTCAGGTAGTGGACGCAGTGCTTTAGTCAGCAACTGGTACTGCTCCATGTTCACGTAAAGGTCGCCCTTACCTGAAAGATGCAGCTTACCCGTGACACCGATGATGTCACCGATATCTAGACCTTGGAAAGTCGCCTTAAGATCTTTTTGAACATCTTTACCCGCGTAAGCTTGGATACGTCCACTCACATCTTGGATCACTAAGAATGGGCCACGCTTAGCCATAACACGGCCAGCAATTGAACGCTGAACGTCCATGCCTTCAAGCTCTTCTTTAGTATGGTGACCATACTCAGCTTGGATATCTGCCGCTTTGTGTTTTCGATCGAAGTTGTTCGGGTGACCGTTTGCAGGGCAGTTCTCGCGAATGTGCTCTAACTTGGCACGGCGTTCTGCAATTAACTTGTTCTCATCTTGTGTTTGTTCAGTCATCTTCTTCTCTCGTTAAAGGCCAGATTTAAGGCTAGCTTCAATAAACTTGTCCAGGTCGCCATCTAAAACGCTCTGGGTATTTCGGTTTTCAACGCCGGTACGTAGATCTTTAATACGTGCATCATCGAGCACATAAGAACGGATCTGGCTGCCCCAACCAATATCTGATTTGGCATCTTCGGCGGCTTGCTTATCAGCGTTCTGTCTAAGCATCTCTAGCTCATACAGCTTCGCTTTTAACTGTTTCATCGCAGCGTCACGGTTCTTATGTTGCGAACGGTCATTCTGACACTGTACGACAGTATTTGTTGGCACGTGAGTAATACGAATCGCTGATTCAGTTTTGTTCACGTGCTGACCACCCGCACCAGAGGCGCGGTAGGTATCAATTCTAAGATCAGACGGGTTGATATCAATCTCAATCGAATCGTCAATCTCTGGATAAACGAACACCGAACAAAAAGAGGTGTGACGTTTGCCCGATGAATCAAACGGTGACTTACGCACTAAACGGTGTACACCAGTTTCTGTACGCAGTGAGCCAAAGGCGTATTCGCCAGTAAACTTAATGGTCGCGCCTTTAATACCAGCAACATCACCATCGGTCACTTCAATCAGTTCAGGCTTATAGTCGTGGGCTTCGCCCCAACGCAAGAACATACGCAGCACCATATTGGCCCAATCTTGCGCTTCTGTTCCGCCAGAACCAGACTGAATATCTAAATAACAATCGGCTGCATCATGTGGACCAGAGAACATACGGCGGAACTCAAGTTCCTCTAACCGTTTCTCAAGATCATCTAATTCAGCACTTGCATCGTTGAAGGTTTCTTCGTCATCTTCTTCAACAGCAAGTTCAAGTAATCCTTCAATATCTTCTAAGCCGCTATCCATATCGTCGATAGTTTTCACTACCGCTTCAAGTGCGGCACGCTCTTTACCTAGCGCTTGTGCGTTGTCGGGATTATTCCAAACCTCAGCACTTTCAAGTTCTCTGCTAACTTCTTCTAGACGCTCACTTTTAGCATCGTAGTCAAAGATACCCCCGAAGAAGGTCGGTACGGTCAGCGAGCTCCTTGATTTTGAACTTAACTGGATTTACTTCAAACATGATTTAGCCAACTTTTTAATTAGTTTTGCCGACAACAAGCAATGACTTGCAAGCATCTCAATTATATACAGATAGAAAACCCGCTATTTTAACCTATGCATGGGTTGAAACCTAGCCGCAAAACCGATCAAAACAGCAATTTTGTTCAACAATATTAGCTAAAGCACTAAAAACTGACATTTAGCCAATGACCATGCTTCATCTGTGATGCTTAGGCGGATAAATATCTCCCCCAATAAACGGAGTAAAGCTTGATCCTGCAACCAACAGATCCTAGCTAACAAATAAAAAAACGCTGAAAATAGCGACAACTTCTATACTGAAAAGACCAGTGAATACAGAGGCCACAAACCACGAATGCCGCCGATACACGACCAAGCGTTGACATGCCGTTATCATGAGGAAACTAATCACACTTGCCGAGAACCCGCAGGTGACTCAGGCTTATGTTACTGGCACGACCCAAAGTTTATTAAAGACAGACCCGAAGATATTCAACAACTTGAACAATACGCCAGGCGCGGTGGTCAACTTAGGGGCATCAGCCTCAACCATGCCAAACTTAGTGGAGTCGATCTGGTGCGCCACCAGCAAAAAGTTGGCTACGATCTCAGTAACGCCGAGCTCTACCGCGCCGATTTAAGTGGCGGTCACCTGTTTAATATTAATCTTACCGATGCCAGTTTAATGAAAGCTGATTTAAGGGAGGCGAATCTGCACTGCGCCAAGTTGGATGGCTGTAACCTACTTGGGGTTAAGTGGATTGGTTCCAAAATAGAGAACATGCATGCAGGTAAAGTACTACGCCAAGAGAAACTCGCACTAGCAGCTGAAAAGCAAGGTAACGCCGAGCAAGCCATGGACTATTTTGAGCAGGCAGAAGAGATCTATCGCGATCTGCGCAAAGCTGCCGAACGTGAAGGACTCTTTGCCATGTCAGGTGAGTATATTCGTAAAGAGCTAACCATGCGCAGACATCAAATGCCAAAACGTTGCGTAAAACGATTTATCTCTAAAGCGATTGACCTGTTTTGCGGCTACGGCGAAGCGCCGTTAAGGGTGATAGGCTTCTCGCTAGTGTTGATTTTATTCAGCGCCGTTCTGTACTTTTTCACTGGGCTGAATTTCAATGGCGAAGTCCATCAATTCAGCTTAAGTAACAGCGCTGTCGATAACCTGTTTATCTTCCTCAATTGCATTTACTACTCGGTGGTCACCTTTACCACACTCGGGTATGGAGACTTCACCCCAATAGGGATCTCTCGCGCGATCGCCGCTTTTGAGGCCTTCACCGGCAGCTTCACCATTGCGTTGTTTGTAGTGGTTTTTGTAAAGAAGATGACCCGTTAACTAAAGCTTTGTGGCTCAAGGCTTAAATGTATGTTGTCGTTAGCTCATTATTAGACAAAAACTTGTTTGTGCTTGAGCACTTCGACATCTAAAAGCCAATCCAATCAAACTTCGTTTGATGCACTAGAAATGCAGCAGAAGCTTGAACAAGCTAACCCAAAAGCAATTCTATGAATTGCTACCTAATCATCAACTGTCCCTTGATAAAAACGTGACACATTTTTACTCACCACTGCCCATTCTGACGCTAAAGATCTTTGCTGATGGTAGTCAAAAGCTTGTTGGTCTGCAAATTCCTCATAAACCTCATAACGCCTTGGGTCGATGTTTGATGGGGTAACACTAAAAGTCAGGCAACCCGGCTCTGCAAGCGTCAGCTTTATATGCTCAGGCAATGCTTGAAGCACCGCCTTAAGATCGGCTTCGGGAATAGAGATGAAGCCAAATACAGTTATGGTAGACAATCTAATATCCTTATATTCAAAGAGTAAACAACCACTTTATCCAGACTAAAAACTATCACAGCATAGATGTTTTCATGCTTCTGATTAGTATCACTTGCTCCATCACAAGCAGTTCACCCCATGCCGCTATAAGCTTGCACTAGCAAAAGCCACTCTATCAGCCATAAGCGTTAACAAATACGCCGCTGCGTACTATTTGATTTACGGTGAGTCATGACATTGGTTGAAATAAATCACATGCTAACCCTGTCTCCTCATTATCCATACACTACCAATAATTTAATATGAATATTAATAATTTAGTCACTACCTTGTTAGTTGGAGTTATTGCGAGCATTGCCTTTATTTGGATCCAACCTTTATTTAGCATGCTCACTTTAACGTCAAGGCATGCTGCTGCCTATGTGGATATTGGTGGTTACAGTGAAGCTATAGCCGTCACCTTATCCTGGATAGTCCATGTGAGTGTTTCGATATTTTACACGCTAGTTTCGCTGTTGATTTACAACTTAAATCACTCTTATTTAGTCAATTTTTTACAAATAGTACTGTTAGGTTGGCTAACCACACTCCTAGCCACTCCAGCTAATGAATGGGTTGTAAAACTCATTACCACAGGACAGCTACCTGCAATCGATTCTCTATCAGCGCTAAATACTCAAGTTGGACCTAAACTGTGGTTACATATTATGTTTTTTATCATGGTCGTTGTTGGAATATCCATTATAAAAAATAGCAGCTTGCTGAACTCTGCTCAGGCAAGAAAAACGTAACCGTTTTGCCTGGGAAGAAGCAACTCCCCCTCACCTTCGCCCATCGTCTTTATAGAGAGACTGGGCGAAGCACAACAAACACCGACCAGCTCACACACCAAAAAACAACAAAACCCGCCAGCGCACACTTCTATTAGCCTTTGTGAATTTGCTTGCAAATTTAGCACAAACTTAAGCTGCATTTTCTGCGTAAAAAAGGTGCACAGGTATACTCAAAGTCACTCATTTCGCCGAGTCCACACTCAAAGCGCCGCAGTGACAATTGAGACTTAGTGTTTCAATACCTTGTCGCAAGCTGTGAGCCCTATAACTAAAAGGCCCTTGCGATGAAACAAGTTACTATTGATGGCAAAACCCTCACTGCCAATCAACAAGACACCTTACTCGATACTGCGTTAAACGCCGATATCGCGATCCCTAATTTGTGTAGAAGCCCTGCAGGCTCTTTAGTCACTAACACCAAGCAACATTGCGATTTATGCCATGTTGAACTTAAATCTGCCGATGGACAATTGAGCTCAGTGCGTGCCTGCGAGACTAAGGTTGCCGATTTAGATGTTCAGAACATCGAAGTGATTACCCAGTCTGCAGCGCTAAGCAAACAGCGTAAAGCGGCACTGCACAATATACTTTCTGACCACTTTGCAGATTGTGAAGCCCCGTGCCAAACCGCCTGCCCAGCAGGTGTTGATGTGCAATCATACCTGTACCATATTGCTCAGGGCGACCATCAAGAAGCGGTTAAGGTCATCAAACAAACATTACCACTGCCGTTATCAATTGGCCGTGTATGCCCTGCATTTTGTGAAACTGAGTGCCGCCGTGGACTAGTGGATGAGCCCGTGGCTATTCGCCAACTAAAACGCCATGCTGCCGACTTAGACCTTAATGATGACAATCCTTATATTCCGCCCAAAGCTGCTGCAACAAATAAAAAGGTCGCCATCATAGGCAGTGGCCCTGCCGGTATTTCTGCAGGATATTACCTGTCGAATAATGGTCATGAGGTTACGGTATTCGAATCTATGCCCCAAGCTGGCGGCTGGTTAAGATATGGCATCCCTGAGTACCGTTTACCAAAGGCAATTCTTGATAAAGAGATAGCGCTACTATGTGAAAATGGCTTAGACATTCAAACCAATGTTCGCCTCGGCCGTGATATTCACTTAAACGGGCTGCTGAGCGGCTATGATGCCGTTTGTTTGGCGATTGGCGCACAAAAAGCCGTGCCGATGAACTATCCCGGCATTGAGCTAGATGGCTGCTATTTAGGTGTTGATTACCTCAAAGATTATTGCACTGAGCAGCAGTACCGCACAGGCAACAAAGTCGCCGTCATCGGTGGTGGTAACACCGCCATAGATTGCGCCCGCACCGCCAAACGCGATGGCGCCGATGTGACGTTGGTTTATCGCCGTACCCGCGATGAGATGCCTGCTGAACCTTATGAGATCCATGAAGCGGAAGAGGAAGGAATTAAGTTCCACTTCCTGACCAATCCTATTGAGAATCACAGCGATGAAGATGGCCGCGTTAACCGAGTTACTTTCGAAGTGATGGCACTCGGCGAGCCTGACAGCTCTGGTCGTCGCTCGCCAAAGCCAACCGGCGAAACCTTTACTGAAGCGTTTGACACCGTGATCCCTGCCGTATCTCAAACCCCAGATATGGAGTTTCTCAACCATCCTGACAGTCAACTGGCCACCGGTGAGATAGCCCTTACCCGCTGGAATACTTTTGAAGGTTGCGAGCATACAATGTCAGCAGGTCTTGCGGCTGGGCTTGATAAACTGTTTGTGATTGGCGACTCTCGCACGGGCCCTGCAACTGCGGTTGCAGCGGTAGCTGATGGCAGAAAGGCCTCCGATGCAATTGAAAAACTACTGACCCTAGGCCTTACTTGCGAACTTGAAAAGCAGCCCTTTAACTCCACCAAAGCCTGCAAGACCAGCCAGCTTGAATCACTCAATGCTCAAGCCATGTATCCCGATACAAAACTTGAATCACGCAGCAAAATGCCTGAACTTGGCAAACTGCAGCGGGCATTAAATTTTAGTGAAGTTGAGCTAGGTTTTGCCGCCGATGAAGCGATGAAAGAAGCGGCGCGTTGCCTTGAGTGTGCTTGCCAAGCCAATACCGACTGTAAACTGCGCGATTATGCCACCGAGTACAAAGTCAAAGCGGCAGAACTCGACATTAGTGAAGCGCAGCACTTTAGTGTCGACAATAGCGCGCCATTTATTACTTTCGACGCAAACCGCTGTATTAGCTGTGGTGCCTGTGTAGAAACCTGCAAAGGTGCTAGCGGACATCATGCGATTTGCTTTGAGAAAGATAATTATCAAGCGCTGCCCACTATAGAGGGTGCAAGCAAGCGTAATGCGCCAAGAGTTGGCTTTAACGCCACCATGAACGACAGCGATTGTGTGCAGTGCGGTAACTGCGTACAGGTATGTCCAACAGGTGCGCTGGTTGACTCGCGAGATAAAACCCAAGGGCTAACGACCGAGCTAAAAGCGCCACTTGAAACGGTGTCGACTATTTGCACCTACTGCGGTATTGGTTGCCGAGTAGAGATGCATGTTGATAAACACAAGAATCAAATCCGCCACATAAGCGCTGACACAGGTTCACCCGTCAACGCTGGTATGCTGTGCGTGAAAGGACGTTTTGGTTTCGATTTTGTCAACAGTGATAAACGACTCACCACACCGTTAATTCGCAAAGAAGGAGTGCTCACCCCTGCCAGTTGGCCAGAAGCTATCAGCTTAATTGCAGAGAAGTTCACTAGCATTAAAGCCGAGCATGGTCGCAAATCAATAGCCGGACTTTCGTCGGCGAAGGCCACTAACGAAGATAACTATGTGTTCCAGAAGTTATTTCGCAGTGTGATTGGCAATAACAATGTCGACCATTGTGCACGGTTATGTCATGCCTCTACCGTTACCGCCCTGCGCGAAAGCTTAGGCAGTGGCGCAATGACCAATGACATTCCCAGCATTAAAGAGTCTGATCTGATTTTTATTATTGGCTCAGATACTGAAAGTGCGCATCCGATCATTGCCTCACACATAAAACTGGCGCTACAAAATCATGGTGCACGCTTAATCGTTGCCGATCCGAAAAAGGTTTCTATTGCTGATAAAGCCCAACTTTATGTTGCGCAAAGGCCTGGCACCGACGTGATGCTACTGAATGCAATTATGCAGCAGATCATCAAAAACGACTGGCACGATTTAGATTATATTCAACAGCGTGTTGAAGGTTTCAGTCAGCTTTTCGACGAGGTGATGAGTGACGATTATAGCCCTGAAAATACCGCGTTAATCTGCGGCGTAAGCGCAGCTGATATTATCGAGATGGCTCGATTAATTGGCACAGCTAACAAGACCGCCATCTATTATGCCATGGGGATCACCCAGCACACTTCAGGCCATGACAATGTCACTGCTATCTCTAACTTGCAGCTATTGTGTGGCAATATCGGCATTAAGGGTGCAGGTATTAACCCATTACGTGGTCAAAGCAATGTTCAAGGTGCGTGCGACATGGGGGCACTGCCTAACTACTTCAGCGGTTACCAAAAACTCGATGATCCTTTGGTTCAGCAACGCTTTAGAAAGGCTTGGGGTAAGCGTGAGCTTTGTTCCGACAAAGGCGTTTCTGCCACCGAGATGATGCATGGGCTTGCCCATGGCAAACTCAAAGCCTTGTATGTGATGGGTGAAAATCCGGTACTGAGCGATCCAGATCAAAAGCATGTGCTCGCAGGTTTAGCAGCGGCAGAGTTTGTGGTGGTACAAGATATCTTCTTAACCGAAACCGCAGAGCTTGCCGATGTGGTGTTGCCTGCTGCAGCCTTTGCTGAAAAGCAGGGACACTTTACCAATACTGAGCGCCGTGTACAGCAGCTGCTACCAGCAGTAACGCCGCCGGGTGAAGCGATGAATGACTGGCAGATAGTGCAACAAATCGCACAACAGATGGGTGAAGAGTGGCAGTATCAATCTGAGCGCCAGATCTGGCATGAGATCACCGAAGTGACTCCGCAATACCGTGGTATTACTTGGAAAGTTATCGACAGTGAAACAGCCAATGGCCGACAGGGGTTGCAATGGCCTTGCCCTGCAGAAGGTCACCCAGGCACACCTATATTGCACAGCAAGCAATTTACTCATGGCAAGGGGAAGATGCGCCCAGTGCAGTATCGCTTACCAGCAGAGATGCCTTGTGATGAATACCCTCTGATGTTGTCGACCGGACGCTTATTGGAGCAGTTCCACACCGGCACCCTCACCCGTAAAACGCCAGGGCTTAATGAACTGGGCGCACCACGGGTGATGATATCGGTCTTCGATGCTGAGCAGCTGCAGATAAACAACGGCGATAAGTTAAAGCTATCTACCCGTCGCGGTGAGATAGAGATCGACGCTTTTGTGACTAAGCGGGCACAAGCAGGGGTGATTTTCTTGCCGTTCCACTTTGCTGAATCGGCGGCGAATAAACTGACCAATAATGTGTTAGATCCAGTGGCTAAAATCCCTGAATTTAAAGTTTGTGCAGTGAAGGTCGAAAAAGTTAGCTCAGCAGAGCTTACGGTTAACTAACACTAGCTTACTGGCCATTGAATTAAAAAGCCGCCAGCATTACTGGCGGCTTTTTTGTTGTTATTGATATTGTTATACCGATTAGCCAACAAGCATCGCTAATAACGCACCTGAAATGCCAAAGCCAGCGACTAAAATAAAGATATTCGGCTTAAAAATCTTAAACAAACCAAAACCCAAAACGACCAGCGCCATATCGAGAGGAGACAGTACTGCGCTACTAAAAATAGGGTTGTACAGCGCAGCTAACAAGAAACCCACCACACAAGCATTTACGCCCGCTACCGCCCCAGTCACTTTAGGGCGACTACTGATGGCATGCCAGCTTTTAAGGGCAACTAACATCAGTAAAAATCCCGGCAGGAATATGGCTAAGGTTGCCACTAATGCACCCACTAACGGCTGAGCAATCCAGATCTCCGCACCTAGAAATGCCGCTAAGGCAAACATAGGTCCAGGTACTGCCTGTGCTAATGCATAGCCAGTTAAGAACTGGTCATTATTAACTGCATCGCCAATACTCGACTGCAACAGCGGCAATACCACATGGCCGCCACCAAATACCATGCTGCCGACTTGATAAAACTGGCTAAATAGCTCTGTCAGGGTGGCGATTCCCGCCTGTTTAGATAGACCAATAGCCACCAATGAAGCGATAAGCAGACCAGCAAAGATGCTTAACCAGAAAAAGTTAAGTCGCACTGGTTCTGTTGTTTGTGCAGAGGTTACATTCGCTGCAGACTCGGTATTATCACTCGCTGACAGGTAAAAACGTCCTACCACCGCGGCAATAATTAGCAGTAAAAATTGCACTAACATTGAAGGCTGCAGCAAAATAACTACACAACTTAACACCATCAATATCTTGGCAGTTTTGCGCTGACAAAACTGCTTAAACATGATCAAAATTGCATCGGCAACCACCACAACGGCCAATAGCTTTAAACCATGGATCCCCCCTTGAGTGATGGAATACTCCAGCCATTGACTGCTGGTCACCGCCAGTAAAAATAGCAAAATGAATGAGGGCAGTGTAAACCCTAAAAAGGCGGCGATACCGCCTAATAAACCGCCTCGATGATAGCCAATAGCAAAGCCAACCTGACTAGAACCAGGTCCCGGCATAAACTGGCTTAGCGCCACCAGGCTGCCATAGTGTTTATCGTCAAGCCATTGCAGCTCTTGCACAAATGTCTGTCTAAAATAGCCGATATGGGCCGCTGGCCCGCCAAAGGACACTAACCCTAATGAAAAAAATCGTATGAATATTTGCAGCATGCTCAACGTCCTATAATGCCAACAATAAATTTGCCAAAGAATATGACACAAAGATGACAGTTTAATGAAGCACTAAACTCAATGCCAAATTTTACTAGTCTAACTGTAACTGGTTAAAATCCGCCAATACATTACGACGACCAATATGAGATTCAACCCAGCTAAGCACTTCGACTGCCGTGGTGCGATAGGTGGTTAGCTTGCCGCCATAGAGCGTCAGCAAATGTGGATGAGATGGATTAGTTTGCATCAAAGTATCACGTGGACGATCAAAGGCATTGCCCTGCTGCTTAGGCAACACTCGTACACCACAAAAAGTATCAATAATCTGTGCTTTTAAGCTGTCAACATCACCTAGCGATGGAAAGTAGTGCTGATAGATACCTATTAAGTAGTCAATTTCCTCGGCTGTAGGTGTGGGTCGCCCGTCTATTTTATCGAGCACGATTTCAGTGGTACCAATCAGGGTCTTACCGTTCCAAGGCATCACAAAAATGACCCGTTTATCGAAACAAGACTCGAGATATAAAATGCCATCACTGGCTTCAATATCAAGCAATAGATGACTACCTTGCACCCACTCAATCGGCAAAGGGTCTACAGCTGGTGTGACACAGTCAAGTACATCATTGACCCAAGGCCCTGCCGCATTAACGACTGCTAACGCTTCAACTTCATGTAACGCTTGTTGATGCTGATAATGCACCACACAGTGACTTTTTAAGTGCTCTATTCGGGTGCACTTTGCATGCTCCAGCACATGTGCGCTTAAACTACGGGCATTGCGCACCACCGCTTCAGTCAGCAATTTATCGTCAGTTTGTGCATCCCAGTACTGATAAAGTGCCTTAAGGCCTTCAAGCTTAAGCCCTTTGATTTTAGCCCAGTGCACTGAGGGAACTGATTTAAATTGGCCTAAAGCATCAAACTTGCTGAGCATTGAATACATACTCAAGCCCGCTCGTATCGCAATCGCACCTCTACGGCTATTTTCGTAAACAGGAATATAAAACGGAATAGGGTTAACTAACGAAGGGGCAAGCTTTAGCAGGGCTCGACGCTCAGCAAGCGACTGCTTAACTAACGATAGCTGGCCTGTTTCTAGGTAACGTAAACCACCATGAATAAGTTTGCTGGAGTTGGCCGAGGTTTGGCCTGCTACCACGCCTTTTTCCAGCAGTATAACGCTGTAACCCGCTGCGGCAGCGCACTGGGCGATACCCGCACCATTAATGCCGCCTCCTACGATAACCAGATCAACTGTCGACATTCCACCTCCATGCGTGAACTAACCCGTCTTCTACCAACGGGTATAAGTATTATCTAACTTACCCTATGCCACAGCCTTTTGTTAGTTTTTCGGAGTCGACAATGCCGATATACACACACCATTAAACATCTGTTCAATTCAGAGCTTTAAACTCACGCTGAATAACACTATTTGGTAAAGCTGTTATATACCTCATCACAAAGCGACTTTAACTGCATTAACTTGGCCTCTGAAACCTGGATCTGGCATTTCATCTGCGCGGGTACTTTTTCAGCCTCCAGCTTTAACACTCTGGCAGCGGCGGTGATATTCAGTACACGTACTCTTTCATCATGCTCACTTCTGCCTCTTATCACCAAGCCTTTAGTTTCTAAACGCTTTAATAACGGAGTTAAGGTGCCAGAATCTAAATGCAGTTTTTCTCCCATCTCTTTCACACTAATCCCATCACTTTGCCACAACACCATCATGGCCAAATATTGCGAATAGGTAAGATCGAGTTTTTCCAGTAAAGGGCGATAGGCCCGCACCATTGCGTTGGTGGCGCTATACAACGAAAAACAGATTTGGTTATCTAAACAAAGTGGGTCGCGCATGCTGTCATTAGCCATCTAAAAATACTCTAGCAATTTAATTGTGCACAATATACTTGCGTTAAACACAAAGATCGATATAAACTTGCAAGCAATTAAATTGCTCACAACTTAAAAGCTCGAGGTTACTTATGAAAACTATCTACCAAACAACTGCCAATGCTAGCGCTGGACGTAACGGTATCGCTAAAACAGAAGATGGCCTACTTGAAGTGAATTTAAGCTATCCCAAAGAGATGGGCGGAAGCGGTGATGCGACTAATCCGGAGCAGCTTTTTGCCGCAGGTTACGCCGCTTGTTTTTCAAATGCTATTTTGCATGTCGCTCGTGAGCAAAAAATTGCTATTAGTGCGGCACCGGTAAGCGCAACGATTGGTATAGGCGCTAATCAATCAGGCGGTTTTGCACTTTCTGCAGCACTAGCGATTGAGCTTGAACTTGAACAAACGGCCGCAGTTGAATTGGTTCGCATTGCTCATCAAGTATGCCCTTACTCCAATGCAATACGTAATAATATTGAGGTTGAATTAACAGTAAATAAGCAACTATTAGTATAATTCACTTGCTCAAAAAAGAGTCAAATTATTGTCATTAAATTGGTCGCTGTTAACGCTAACCGAGTGAAATTGGGCGACCATTTAATGACACTCATATTGCAACGTTCTTTTGCAGTACTTTCGTCTTAAAAAAATACTATTTGCCATTGCAATCAACTGCGCAATAGCATAAATTCTTCGCCACAAAACCAACGTATAATGCTGCCAATATAGTATTTTTAAGTCTTTTATTTTACAAGGGAATGTTAAAGATGAGGTTTATAGCTGCCACGTGGCTAATTTTCATCAGTCTCACTGCAACGTCAGTGATGGCGCAGTGTAACCAGAAAGTGCATATTACTGATATAGCGTATGCTAAAAATAGCTCCTACTTCAGCAGTAAGTACAGCTCCGAGCTCGATGAACTGATTGCTCACCCGCCTAAGCAAGCAGGTTACTTATTACTGGAGTTTAAAGTAAGCAAAATCCAGCCGAGTGAAGATGTGCGTCACTATAATAAATGGCTAGCAAACCGCAGAGTGGATCGTATTAGAACTTACCTCAATGAGTCTAAATATTCTGCGCCAATTATCAGTAGGATTTTAACAGCTAGCACTAATACCGATCGATCAGTTGCCATTCATTGGTGCGCTTTCTCCGAACAAGAATCAAACTTGCGAGTCGCAAAGCTTGAGACTCCAACGGTTATCACTCAATAAGCGCAGATAACGCTTTAAAGTGCTAACTGCAACATATTATGTTGCAGCATTGATGCTGAGTGCATCATTAGATTATGTTTTTATGGTGCAATTCTGCGTCCATCGCTTGCGGGCTACCAACATCAAATTAATCTCCCAACAACCATTCATTGAATATATCTAATTGATAATAGGCTTAAATAGCAGACTCCCAACACCAAGGAAAGTTTCAAAATATTATTAAAAACAAACTGCTGTTCCCAAAAGTTACTAATTCGAGAATCTCGCCGCAGAACTGACACATTTATTTACCAATTACATTACGATTCAGTAAAATAACAATTACCCCTATTAGCTCTACGTCATTTGCCAATTCGGAGTCCCTATGACGAAATATATTTTACTCTTAGTTACCCTGTTATTTTCGACTTTTTCACTGCCAAGCTTGGCAGTTTCTCCCACAGAGCAGCCTACAACCTGGCACTATACCAATGATGCTGGTGAGCTAAAGGTTAAACTCCACTTCTTCTGGTCGCAAACCTGCCCACACTGTAAAGAAGCACATCCTTTTATTAATAGTTTGCCTGAACGTTATTCGTGGATCGAAGTAGAAGAGCATTTGGTTTCAGACCCAGGCACTATGGAGATCTGGCAAGATATCGCCAAACAAACAGGTACCGAAGCCCGCTCAGTGCCCTATTTTGCTAGCGGTGAAAAAGCGGTAGTCGGTTATAGCAGTCAAGCAGTTACTGGCGAGTTTTTAGTGAGTCGATTAAAATCTTATTACACCTCCCTTGGTGGCAAACTTCAGCCTGAAGATAACAGTAACTATACCGCACCAGCGGCCAGTTCTAATGGCGCATTTTTCGAAACATGCAGTGAAAGCGCCGATGAAGGCACTTGTGATTTAGGATTGGAAACCACCAGCTCTATAACTACTTCTGATGTGCAACCTGTAGAAATCCCACTCGTAGGCGTGGTTCATCCTGAACAGATGTCACTGCCGTTGCTGACAGTAGTCCTGGCGGGCGTTGATGCATTTAACCCTTGCGCATTCTTCGTGTTGCTATTTCTATTATCGATAATGGTTAATGCCAAAAGCCGCTCTAGAATGCTCATTGTTGGCGGTATTTTTGTGTTCTTCTCAGGCTTTATCTACTTTATCTTTATGAGCGCCTGGCTGAATATTTTCCAACTACTTGGCGCAGGAAGCGATGGTGGTTTAATTATTCTCGGGGCCGGTATTCTCGCGCTTATCGCCGGCGCAGTGAACATAAAAGACTACTTCTTTACTAAAGGGGAAGTCACCCTCTCCATGTCTGCAGAAAATAGGACAGGCCTTATCAAGCGCATGGGTAAACTCACCAGTGCGAGTAGCATGACCGCAATGATAGCCGGTACCGTGGTGCTCTCTATCCTAGCCAATGCTTATGAATTGCTTTGCACTGCAGGCTTCCCAATGATCTACACCAGTGTGTTGTCGATGCATGATCTAGAGGTTGCTGAACGCTACATGTACTTGGTGTTCTATAACATTGTCTACGTCATTCCATTGGCCATTATTGTTATCGCCTTCAGTGTTTCTTTAGGCAAACGTAAGCTCACAGAGAAAGAGGGACAAACATTAAAGTTAATGTCAGGCATTATGATGGTTGGGCTTGGCGGGATGTTAGCAATGGATCCAACGGCCTTACAAAACGTCATGTTGGCAATTGGGCTTATCTTAAGCTCTATAGTACTCACCTTTATCATCACATTGACCCGGAAAATGATAGAGAAAAGGAATAAAAAGCTAAGTTAATCTTCAAGCTAAAACGGCGTTACACACTGTAACAAACAAGCACTTAAGTTGCTGTGTGTCACGCCGATAAAAACTTGAATCCCTTAACCACGAGTCCACTATGGCAATTTCATTATCCACCCCAAATCTCGAACCTAATATGAGCCACGGTAGCGTCGGATTGAAAGTCGCTCAGATGTCTAAAGAGCAGCAAAAAATTGAGGGGGATATTGCGCTAAAATTGATTGAAGCCGCTTTGCCTGAAACTCCTCCAGCCCCAGTAGGTAACGCCGGGCATATTATTAGCACTAAAGCCTAGTAATCATTGCCTTCAAAACAGTAACGATCTCGACCGGCTGATTTAGCACTATACAACATGCGATCAGCCGTCTTTATTAGCTGGTCTTGACTCATACCTTGTTCCCACTGCGCTAAACCTTGAGATAATGTCACTTGCTCTGATACATCTGAGCATGGGTGCAATAGTTCAGCTTGTTGTAGTAACTCTTGGACTTTTTCAGCGACTCTAATTGCACCCTCAAGATCCGTATTGGGCAGCGCAATAACAAACTCTTCCCCGCCATAACGCGCGACTAAATCCCGCGGGCGATTCACCGCAGAGCTGATAACGTCTGCTACCTTAATCAAATACTCATCACCCATTTGATGCCCCAACGTATCATTAAGGCGCTTAAAGAAATCGATATCAATAAGGATAATGGTTAGTGCATGATGATTCCTCTCGGAAACGCGGATCTCTTGGCTCAAAATCTCATCAAAGTGTCGGCGATTGCTAATATTAGTCAGTCCATCAATGAGCGCTAAACGTTTAAACTGCTTAACTAGCTTTTGCTTTTCAAAATCACGGATCACAGCCGTAATAAACCAGCCTGAAATAATTTTTTGCCCAGAGATGATTATTGCCAAAACACAGGCGAATTTTGTCAGTGGATATACGGGAGATTCAGGAAACTCGTGTAATCGATAAAAACAGGAGAACAATAGAAAGGGTAAAATGCCCAGCAGCATTACCTTACGATTTGGAAACAGAGCAAACACAAATACCAGAGTAAGAATATCGGCTAGAGACTCTATACCAGGCAGAGGCTCCGTCGATAACTGAATCAGCCCATAGAGTAGGTAACACCAGCCCAAAATAAGTAACATTAAAAACACCCGGCTCTGCTCCGGGGTTACGCTATCGATATGCCTTAATTTAAGTGCTGCAAAGCCTATGATAACTAATAAGCTCACAGGCGCGAGCTCTGGAATAATATCTTTTAGATCATAGATATCATGGGCGAAGTAATAGGTATTTATTATCACTATCAACACCAGAAACAGCGTCATGTACATCGCCCAAAAGATCCCTTTCAGGAGGATTTTTTGAGTTTCTATTTTGAGCTGATGTTTATATTGATTGCTGTTCAGACTAACGCCTTAGTATTGATAACGATTTCAACCCTTTAATGTTAGTTGAGTTTCCCAATAAAAAAAGCCAGTAAACACTGGCTCTTACGAGATCAATAGATCGAGCAAACAAAATACTAAGCGTTATGCCGCAACAGCCTCATCAACATTGTGGCGAATAAGGTAGTCAAACGCCCCTAGTGAAGCGGTAGCGCCGCTGCCCATAGCGATAATAATTTGTTTATAGGCTGAGTTGGTCACATCACCAGCAGCAAATACACCCGGCAGTGATGTTTCACCTTTAGCATCGACAATAATCTCGCCTCTAGCCGTCATATCAATTGTCTGTTGCAGCCATTCGGAGTTCGGCACCAAACCTATTTGTACAAAAATTCCAGCCAGTTCAACGTGGTGGGATTCGCCTGTGGCTCTATTGGTGTAGTTAAGGCCATTAACTCGCTTGCCATCACCAGTCACTTCAGTGGTCATCGCCTGAGTGATGATTTCAATGTTGCCCATTGATTTGGCTTTGCGCTGCAGAACGTCATCTGCACGTAAGCTATTATCAAATTCCAGCACAGTGACATGCTCAACGATGTTCGCTAAATCGATTGCAGCTTCGATACCTGAGTTACCGCCACCGATAACCGCCACACGTTTACCTTTAAATAGTGGGCCGTCACAATGAGGGCAATATGCTACACCACTGCCACGGTACTCTTGCTCGCCAGGGACGTTCATTTCACGCCAGCGTGCACCGGTAGCGAGCAATATAGTTTTACTGCGCAGAACGGCGCCACTTTCAAGCTCAAGTTCAAACAGCTCACCTGACTTTAAGCTCAATGCGCGCTGACTATCCATAATATCTACATCATATTCGTGAACATGTGCTTCAAGATTTGCCACCAACTTAGGTCCTTCCGTCGCTTTAACAGAGATAAAGTTTTCGATACCTACCGTTTCAGCCACTTGACCACCAAACTTATCGGCAACAATGCCGGTACGCAGACCTTTGCGAGCAGCGTAAATCGCAGCCGATGCACCAGCTGGTCCACCACCGACGACTAACACTTCGAATGGTTCTTTGTCATTAAGTTGCTCAGCTTTGCGACCTGCGGCATTAACGTCTAGTTTGTTAAGGATCTCTACCGTGCTAATCGCCCCCATAGAAAACTGCTCGCCATTAAGAAACACCGAAGGCACCGCCATCACATTGCGATCATTAACTTCGTCTTGGAATAAGGAACCATCAATCATCACGTTGGTAATATTGGGATTGATTGCCGCCATCATATTTAATGCTTGCACGACTTCAGGACAGGTTTGGCAGCTAAGCGATACATAAGTTTCAAACTGGTATTCACCGGGCAGATCGCGGATCTGCGCAATCACATCGTCATCAAGCTTGATTGGATGCCCACCGCTGTGCAGCAGTGCTAACACTAAGGATGTAAACTCATGCCCCATTGGCAAACCTGCAAAGGTAATTTGACTAGCAAGCTGCGGGTTTATCACTGCCATAGAGGGCGTACGTTTGCCAACTTTTTCAGTTACTGAAATTAGGCTTGATAAGCCATCGATATCTTCAGCTAATGACTTTAACTCTTGAGCTTTGGGACTGTCATCAATAGACACAACAAGCTCAACTGGGTGTTTGAGGTTCTGCAGGTAGGTATTCAATTGATTTTTAACGTTTGCATCTAGCATGATGACTCCTAAATAGGTAAAGCAATTCGGTTTGGTTTTACAGACAGCCGTGGTCGCAATTAAATATAAGAAAGAAAATAAAAATGAATCGAGAATAAAAAAAGGTAAAGCGACTAGCATTTAATATCTAAGGGTTGTTCAGCTTAGACTGCAGGGGGGCGCTAAGCTGAACAATGGAGATGTAACTCAATGATGAACATCAAGTGTGATAACAAGAGATGGGGCTTGTTAGCACACTAATATCCATTGTCTCTGAGTTAAATCTTACCCACTAGGTCGATTGATGGTGCTAGTGTGTCTTCACCTGGCTGCCATGCTGCTGGGCATACTTCGCCGTCGTGAGTAGCAACATACTGTGCAGCTTGAATCTTACGCACAAGTTCAGATGCGCTACGACCAATACCGAGGTCATGTACTTCAGCCACTTTGATTTCGCCTTCTGGATTGATAACGAAAGTACCGCGAAGTGCTAAGCCGTCTTCTTCAATCATCACACCAAAGTTACGCGTGATTGCACCCGTTGGGTCACCAATCATTGGATACTGGATTTTGTTGATAGTGTCAGAGCTTGCATGCCATGCTTTGTGAGTAAAGTGAGTGTCAGTTGAGACTGAGTAAACTTCAACACCCATAGATTGTAGCTTTTCGTAATGGTCAGCCATATCGCCTAGCTCTGTCGGGCAAACAAAAGTAAAGTCAGCTGGGTAGAAGAATACCACTGACCACTTACCCAATAGGTCTTGCTCAGTCACTGGGTGGAAATCACCTTTATGAAAAGCAGTTGCTGAAAAAGGCTTGATAGTTGAGTTGATGATTGATTGAGTCATGTGAAGCTCCGTTTTAAATATTCAAAATTAAAAATAAGATGATGAGTCTTTATAATTCAACAAACTAGGGTGAGTGATGATGAGTCTCTTAAGCCAGTTCGTTTTCGATGGGAGAATATTAGCCCAGGACTAAAAATTAAGATAACGGATAAAAACTATTATCTTAATCTGTTTTTCCGAATGGAAGAGCGAAATGAAAAAGCGATGTCAGCGACAGCGCTTATATCGTCGTGAACAGACGTTGTTATAGATGCAGTTCGCAAGTAGCAAATTACAACAGCTTTCCTCAGTGGAAAGTTTGTTTGTGCTAATTTGCTTATTCTGAATAGCGAAGAGGCTTCAGCTACTGCCAAATATCAAAACGGGTAAGCGATCTACCTAACTGGAAATCGAGCTTTTGTGACAAAACTTGTGCTTGTTGCTTGAGCCCAGTGGCGCTGATATCTCGCTTAGCCTTCCCCGCAATCACCACCCAGTTTGCGCTTCCTGTCAAACAAGCTCGTACTTCAACAAAGTGCTGCTGCAGATATGCCAATAACTCGCGATTTTTACTGTGCTCTTTCCAGCAGTTTAGTACCAAGTAGCCATCGGCTTTGATTAGCGCTGCACACTGGGCGATAAATGCTTCTGATACCTGCGCTGCATCGACGCCTTCGGCGCTGTATATGTCAGTAAATATAATATCGACACGTTTATGATCGCCGCCAGCCAAAAACTGAGTGGCATCCTGGTTGATCAGTTTCAGTTTTTTGCTCATTGGCAGTTGAAAGTAACGCTTGGCTATTTCGATAACCTCGGCTCGCAGCTCAACGGCTGTCAGCTTTATGCCAGCATCGAAATGACGCAAAGCGTGGATCAATCCACCGCCACCCAAGCCAAGTACGATGGCACTTTTAGGTTGGCTGTACAGCAAGACCAATAACATCGCTTGCACATAGGTGTGCTGCGGGATGTGCGGCGCCGCTTTAAGTAGCTTGCTTTGCTCATCATTTTCAGCGAAGGCTAAAATTCTGCTCTCTTTATCATCCAATACAATAAGTGGGCCGTATTGATCTTCAGTTTGATGTAATACTTGGTATTCTGACATGTGCTCTCCAGTAATCGCGGCCGCTATTATGCGTTAAATTGAACCACAATTGAACGGAATGTAAATAGTCTCAAACTAACGAGTGAAGCCACTTGAAAGCCCACTACTGCATAACACTATACTTACCAATAAAGGTAATAATTATCTGCTGATACACGACTAAACAAAATCTTTATCAAACCGCACAACTACACAACCTTTCCAGCCAAATATCAACCTAATAATGAGAACGCGATCGCAATTCATTTTACGCTAATACTTACAATCAGCGTCCCGCTTAAATGACATAGAAAAATCTAAATATAACGATGAAAAAGAAAATATCTGCGCTGCTAATAACGGGTTTATTGACCACTCAACTGACTGGCTGCATGGGGCAAATGGGACTCAGTGCTATGGTCACCAAAGGTAACTTAAGTGCCGTTGATAATCGTTATGGTCGTGCTGGCTTATTTGTATTAATGAGCCCTATTTATGGCCTAGCGGCAACAGCCGACTTGTTCATCATCAATAGCGTTGAATTTTGGACTGGCACCAACCCGGTGACAGGTCGCTCTCCGGCTGTGGTCGATATGCCAGTAGAAGCAATATTCAAAGTCAATCAGCATCTAGATGATGATTTGACTAAAGCGCCACTGCCAGAGATAAAATTGACCCAAGCAACCATTGAAGCAAAAGATGAAAATACAGTGCTGATGGTACTGACCTATGAAGATGGCAGCCAGCAGTTGATGTCAGGTCTCAAGCAAGATAAGCATGTCGACTTTTACTTAGATGATACCTTTATCGCACGCGTAGATGTTGATGAACTGGTGAAATATCAGCAAAGCTAATAATACCAATTGCATTAAAATTTTGATCATAAAGAAAAAAGGGCGATAAATATCGCCCTTTTTACTGCTGTCCTTTCTGTAGACTATTTCAACGTACGCTGGAAAAACGCTACCGCTTGTAGGTACACCTGCAATGCAATCGCCGCGTCATAACGCTCACCTTCATCACGCATAAAGGCGTGCTGAGCATTGACCTCATGCCAACTAAAGTTGCGCTCAGTCGCTTCTAGTTTGGCATAGATAAGTTTACGGCCCTCACTGGAAACATGGGGATCTTGCTTGCCAAACACCATCAGCAACTCGCCAGATATATCGCCAGTACGAGACAGTGAATCATTATCCTTTTCACAAGGTAGGGTATTAGAATGGATATCGGTTGGGTATAAGCAAAATGCGCCAAGAATGTCTGGGTTTAACGCAGCACGATATGCTAAATGGCCGCCAATACACACTCCCATACTGCCAACTTGACTCGTACAAAAGCTCAAGCTACGAGCGAAATCAACCAAAGCTTCGGTATCACTATCATGATGTTCCAGTGGCTTGGTGAACTTATCGGCATTGCCTTTATCTTTACCATCATCGTCATAAGCTAACACAGTACCAATCGGGTTTAGCTCATGGAATACTTCCGGTACCAATACCACAAAGCCATGACCTGCAAGTAACGCCGCGGCGCGTGCAATTGGTGCAGTTTGTTGAAAAATTTCTGAATAGAAGATGATGGTTGCGAACTGACCTTCGCTATCCGGGCGGTAAAGGTAAGTACGCATGATGCCGGTGGCTGTCGAAATATCATGGGTTTCTTGGGTGATGATCATCGGCTTTCTTTCCTTAGATTCAGTCATAGAGGCAGATTGAAGATATAGCAATCAGTACTTCCCTAGCCTAAATCAGCCAGCCACTTTTAGCCACAAAAAAGCAGATACCGCGTTACCCGTTGCATCTACTTCTTCTCACCACTAATCATGCTAGTAAAGTTCGTTAGGACACTTTTCTCCAGCGAGTAGTTGCTGCACATTAGTCAAAGTCGTCGCCGCAATCGCTCCAAGCGCTTCTTCTGTTAAGAAAGCTTGGTGGCCAGTGAAAATAACGTTGTGACAGGCTGATAAACGCCTAAACACATCATCTTGAATAATTTCACTCGATTTGTCTTCGAAAAATAGCTCTTTTTCATTCTCATATACGTCAAGCCCTAAAGAGCCTAACTGCCCAGTTTTAAGGGCTTCCATCGCATCAAGAGCATTTAATAAGCCACCACGACTGGTGTTAATCACCATCACGCCTGGTTTCATTTTAGCAAAGCTTTTTTCGCTCAACAGGTGATGGTTATCAGCCGTTAATGGGCAGTGTAGGCTAATCACATCGCAGATTGGGTACATCTGCTCAAGGCTGACATACTCAAGTCCTAAATCGGCTACCGCTTGGCTTGGGTAAGGGTCATGCGCAATCACCTTGCAACCAAAACCTTGCAAAACCTTAATAGTGGCTAAACCAATTTTACCTGTACCAATTACGCCCACAGTGCGGCCGTGCATATTAAAGCCCACCAACCCTTCAAGTGAGAAGTTAGCGTCACGGGTACGCTGATAGGCTTTATGGATTTTACGATTCAAAGTCAACATCAAGGCGACTGTATGTTCGGCGACAGACTCTGGCGAGTATGCGGGAACATTGACTACTTTCATCCCCAAGCGTTCGGCAGCTTCTAGGCCAACGTTATTAAAGCCCGCACAGCGCATAGCAATGATCTTAGTGCCGC
Organism: Shewanella sp. 10N.286.54.B9; assembly: GCF_041468565.1. NCBI lineage: Bacteria > Pseudomonadati > Pseudomonadota > Gammaproteobacteria > Alteromonadales > Shewanellaceae > Shewanella > Shewanella sp. 10N.286.54.B9. The sequence goes on along the minus strand of NZ_JBFRIY010000022.1, from coordinate 51,847 downwards.
CTTTAGCAAGCTCCACTAATACCTCTTCACAAAGAGAGTCATTCACAAATGCACAGATGACTTCAAAGCCCGCTGCTAGTTTTACCGTTTGCATACATAGACGGTAATCAAAATATTCAATATCAGCACCGAATGCGCTATTGGTGCGATCAAAATGCTGCATATCGTAATGCTTGGCGCTAAAAAAACCGATTTTCATTGCAGAACCTTATCCAAAATAAGTAGATAATATGGGGAGTAAGTTTATGTGATATTAGTAAGTTTGTCTTGCACACTGTAATTGCGCTCTCAGGATAGATAAGCAAGCTGTGATCAATCTCCGCTTACCTTTACAACGATTACTGATAAGCTTTACCCAAATTGATAGGAAGATTCATTTTACTATGGCTAGAAAAGAGCTCAGCGAAAAGCAGTTTTGGATCCAACGCTTCTCAAAAACCAGTTTGCGTGCTTTGCACATATTAGGTATTACCGGCGCTGGCGGTGGCATTCTAATGCACGTACCTAAAGATCAATGGCAGATCTACTGGATCATGGCCATGAGCACCGGTGCTGCAATGATGCTTTGGGAAGTGGTCAGAGATTGGCGCTGGCTGATCCAGCTAAAAGGCGTGTTAACGCTCGTTAAGTTAGGCCTACTTGCACTGTTTATTCCTTTAGCAAGCTATAAACCTGAACTGCTGATCACGATTGTGTTACTGTCGGTGATAGTCTCTCATGGGCCTGCTGGCCTGAGACACTTTTCAATCGTACATGGACGCAGAATAGATGGCAGAAAAGAAGTTAAAGGCTAAAACAGCGGCGCTAATCAGTGAGTTTACCGCACTAAAAGATTTGATCACTCCAGATAGTCACGTTCTGGATTTAGCCTGCGGAACAGGGCGAAATGGCAACTGGTTCTTACAACAAGGTTGCCATGTCACTTATATTGATCGTGATTTGAGTAAGCTTGAGTTATACCAAACTAACGACAAGGTAGAACTTTTGGAATGGGATCTCGAAACCGAAAACCCACCAAAACTCCCCGTAAACCGCTATGATGTCGTTGTCGTTTTCAACTACTTACATCGACCACTCTTTGCACAAATCATCGAAGCGGTTAAACCTGGTGGGCTGATTATTTATGAAACCTTTACCCGCCAACAAGCCACCATAGGTCGGCCGCGCAACCCCAATTTCCTTTTAAAAGAGACCGAGTTAAAAGCTTTATTTGCTAACTGGCGCTGCCTACATTACTCTGAAGGTCTGCTTGGCGAATTAACTAGCGCAAGCTACAAAGCACAAATCATTGCTCAAAAACCATTGTGAAAACGGCTAAAGGATTAATAGCGTAATTATGTTTCCATACCCTGAACAATACCGCGTTGCAGCTCCGCCCATCATCACTGGTGGTATGGTTGTATGGGCGCTCATCAGCCGCTTAGTATTTGGCGACGCCAGTAGCTTTAGCCTTTACCCATTATTGGCACTGTTCCCACTTGTTGTGTTATTGCATTTAGTGCTTATTTGGGATGCGAGAAATATGGGCCGGCTCGATCAAGCCTTTTACGCGCTAATACATTGCTGCTTAGCCTTTGTGGTATGGACCTTCTGTATTATGCATGTCAATGGTAATGGGTTTTCGTAAATAGTCCTCACAGTACTAATGGTACTAATGAGTGCCATTAGTAAGCGTTATAACCTTCCTGTTTCATATTTCCCAGCTTATATAGACAGTCACTCAGCTTTCAAGCTATGTGGTATTTCACACGGCCGTCATTAGTTTGTCTAATAGCTATAATCTACTTGCATCAATAACCGCCAAAGAGGTATCTTTGCGGCGCATTTTTAATAAGGTTCTATCATGACTGATTTCGTATATTCGCCGCCTACCAAACCTTGGCTCGATATTTTGCATCAAGACCAAGACATCATGGTGCTCAATAAGCCTTCTGGCTTATTGTCTGTGCCAGGTCGAGCGCCTGCGCATAATGATAGTACTTATAGCCGTGTGTTAGCCGAATACCCAGACGCAAAGATCGTGCATCGACTTGATATGGCGACCTCTGGTGTCATCGTCGTCGCCCTGCTACGCAGCGCCGAATCTGAGTTAAAAAGACAGTTCAGGGACCGAGAAACGGCTAAGACCTATTACGCCCGTGTTGCTGGCCATGTCAAAGCTGAAAGTGGCACCGTTAATCTACCGCTAATCTGTGACTGGCCTAACCGACCAAAGCAAAAGGTCGATCATCAAATAGGTAAAGCCTCACAGACTCATTATGATGTGGTTAGCCGAGCAAAGCGCTCTACTTTGGTCAAGTTAACACCGATAACCGGGCGTTCACATCAGCTGCGGGTGCATATGATGGCGCTGGGTCACCCTATTCTCGGTGACAACTTTTATGCAGATCCATTGGCCAAACGTTTAGCTCCGCGATTACTGCTGCATGCTCAATCACTAACCATTACGCACCCATTTACTAAAGAGCCAATGACCTTTAGTTGTGAGGCACCCTTTATGGATGCTGAAGGCGAACAGTAATACCCCTAAAAGCATAATTGACTAGATTATCGCTACAAAAATACGTAGATTACCAAGCACTCCCTTAGCTAATCTGCGTATTTATTATGGAAACTTCATTTCAACGAGATTCACTCGATAATCAAATTCTTTCAGCACTCATGCAGGAAGCACGTACACCTTTCGCTGAACTGGCGAAACGTTTTGGTGTTAGCGCAGGAACCATTCACGTCCGTGTCGAGAAAATGAAGCAAGCGGGGATTATCACTGGTGCTCAAATAACCGTAAACCCAAAAGCACTTGGCTATGATGTGTGCTGCTTTATCGGCATTAACCTAAAAAGTGCAGGTGATTACCCTGCAGCACTGTCTAAACTCAATGCGCTTGAAGAGGTTGTAGAAGCTTACTACACCACTGGTAATTACAGCGTGTTTGTTAAAGTGATGTGCCAATCAATTGATGGTCTGCAACATGTACTGATTAACCGCATTCAGTCAATTGATGAGATCCAATCTACCGAAACCCTTATCAGTCTGCAAAACCCAATTGTAAGAGCGGTTAAGCCTTAGAACGCTTCGACTAACATTACATTAGTTATGTTTTAGAATTGAGCCCTTAATCAGAAAAAAAGCCAACAATCAGATTGTTGGCTTTTTATTAAGAGAAACTCAGATTAAGTTTTCTTTTTACGTCTCAGCCAAACTAGCGGCAATAAAAGTGTAGTCAACCAACCAGCACTACCACCACTACTCTGCTCGTATGGACGTTGATACACTACATTGAAGCTTGCAGAAGTCGTGTCTGAATTACCATTTACATCAGAAACGGTAAGCTCGAACCCGAGAGTGTCGCCACTTTCATCTACATCAGGAGCCAAGAAGCTTATTGATGATGCCGAAGCATCAAATGTAATTGGTGTTCCACTTAACTGCACCCACTGATAAGTCAGTTCATCATCATTACCATCATATGAACCAGAACCATCAACAGTTACACTGCGACGAGCAATCGCTGAGTTAGGAGCATCTAGCACTGCTACTGGAGCAACTTCAGTCACACCAAACTTAAACATCTCTTCAACTTCATCGCCATCAAACGAGTTTGTTAATTTAAGTGCATAAGCCGAGCCCGCTTTAGTTGGGATAAGATCAAAGCCTACTGACATATTTTCGCCAGAAGCAGCTTCCTGAACGACTGTCCAAGAAATAGTATTACCTTCTTGTGTGCCATCGTTCGAAATATTAGCAACCTTATGACCAGCTGACATCTGTGCAGTAAATGTATATTCCTTATCTTCATCACTAAAGTTAGGTGCTACATCAAAGCTAACACGGCTTGGAACGCCGGCAGGCATTGCATCAGAAAGGTTAGTCATGTGGCTAACATCATTCTTACGAGTGATGCTATACGGTAGTTGAACTGAGTTTGTATTGTCACCAGACTCAAGAATCAAGATACCTGCGGAGTTAGTATCGGTATTCCAATCAAATGTTAGGCTAAACTCACCATCGGCTTCATCAACTGATACCGATACATCATCACTCAATGAATCTTCATCAGCAAGAACAGATGTCACCCTAGCAGTAACTTCGTCAGTGCCCCCTGGTGTAGAAGCTTTATAACCATCAACAACCATGTAGTATGAACCAGCAGGAAGATTAGTGAAGGCTACCGCTTCATCTGAATCTGGCCCTGCGCTGCTACCGATCTTGGTAAAAGTTGCATCCAAGATACGTAAATCAACGTCTGGCGCCGTCTCTGAAGACGTTGCAAAAATAACATTCGCCATCATTTCAGGGAATGTTACCACTACATAATCAAGACCATCTTCAGCAACGCTCAAAGTTGCCGGAGCGATTAGATCTGTTGACTTATCGTAAACACCCGCTTTGATATTCGTTAGGTCTTTAGACACAAAACCTGAATAAGTCATACTGCCTTCTGTACGGCCAGCAGTAATAGCTAGGGCTGTAGGAAGATTGTCACCATGTGCTTTAACTGCGACAGGTAGTTTGGCTTCAGGCATATCTTCTGACATTAGCTTGATGTTTGCAAAATTCCAACCTGCGCTAGCAGCTGACACGTTAGCTTTAACGGTTAGCTCTTGCGTCTCGCCCGCTTTCAGCTCAAAAGAGGCTGGCATTACAGACAATACTAAGCCGTCAGTTACACCCATAGTACTTGCAGTCCAAGTGCCATCTTTAGTCGCTTTGACAGTACGAGTCCAGGTACATTCTTCAACACATTTAGCATTTGCTATTGTTGGTAAGTTGATTTGCGAAGGTTGACCGCCTAATGCAGGGTCAGCTTTAACATAATCAACATAGCTCTCATCCATTACAAGACCAGCTTTCGCTGCTGCTTCTACATTTGCATAACCAGCGCCCATATCAAAGAAGTCAGAAGGTGTAACACCATCGTCTTTGAAAGTTGCTTGGTTAGCAGTCATCATCAAAGCAGATTGAATTTCAGCAGGAGTCCACTCAGGATGGATGCTTGCAAGCAATGTCAGCGCGCCAGCAATATGCGGGCTAGCCATTGAAGTACCACTAAGGAAGCCATAATCACTTGGATCTGGATTTTGCTTAAATGCATCAGACTGATCATTCGCGTAAGCCGCAAAAATACTTACACCTGGAGCAGCAATTGATGGCGCGATAACATCAGGTACTGACTTGTTTGGGCCACGAGAGGTAAAGCCTGCAGCGATACGAGCTAGCTTCTCATCTTGAATCACCTCAGTACCAGTGATAGTTCCCATGTGTTCAGCACCAGATGCTAGCCAAGCTTTAAGCTTATCACCTTGATCAGCATCAACTTGAATTGCTGGTAATACATGAGCATCAGCGACAACACTAGTAGCTCCGCCTTGCAGGTTTGTTAAAACTAATGCGTCCGCTCCCCCAGCCAATACATTTCGCCCTTTATCTACACGAGCAATAGCACCACGGTCACAAACAACGATAGAGTTTTCAGCAAAAGTATCAGCTGGGAACGGCTCTAAACACTGAGCAGGATCGCCATCTGGATCATTGCTGTTTTTAAAATCACCAGCGTAAACGATAGTTCCAGTAAAGCCACCTGTCATTGACTTACCAGTCAGTTCACTCGGAGCTGCTGTATCACCACCAGTAAACTCACCGATACTCTTTTCGGAAAAGTCTCGGTCATGAGTATAAGCAGCAACAGTAGTCAACCATGGCGCATCTCCTGGTGAGCCCACAGTTTCAGGACCTGGGCCAGAGTTACCCGCAGAAGTAGCAACATGGATACCAGCTTTACGTGCAGATAGGAAAGCTAATGCATCGGCATCATTCCATGGATTACTTGAACCGCCACCAATAGAGTAGTTAAGTGCATCAACACCGTTTTCAATTGCATGCTCAACCGCTAGAACAGTTAACGATGGTAAACACCCAGCAAAACCAATATCGTCATCTTCACCCGGTAAACAAACCTGATATGAAACAATATTTGCATGCGGTGCAACACCTGACATAGATGCAAATACAACACCTGTATCGCCGCCATCAACGTTTGGTACGTTAGTATCAACAAGCACGTTGCCCGCTGTAGTACCAGCAGTGTGTGAACCATGACCATTGTGATCTTCACCATTTGCTGGCACATCAATGTCATAATCTAAATATTGATCCGTCACTGCAGGCCAACTATGAACCCCAATGAGCTTATCATTACAAAGTTCAGGGAAATCACCAGCACAGTTTCCAGAATAAACACCTGGTCCCCATGGGTTTGTGTGGTCATATTTATCCCCACCAACATCAGCAAATGATGGGTGGTCAGTATTAATACCGGTATCAATAATACCGACAACCATACCTTCACCTTTGCTTTCAGTGCCTGTCGCTTCACCACTCCAAACAGCAGGTGCTTTGATGATAGCAGGACCAGAGTCTGTCATTGGCTTACGCAAAATCTCGCGCTGGATATTGGCAATTCCAGCAACTTTAGCTAGCTTAGTCGCTTCAGCTTGAGTCATTTCCACAACTAAACCGTTATAAGCAAGTGTTGTTCTTTGCTTAACATTTAGCTCGCCTAATGCCGCTGTAGCTTTTTGAATCACATTATCTTGACGTGAATTTAGAAACGAACGGTATGACTTCACATTCGAGCTGGTTACATCAAGTTTACGGCTCTTTCCCTGAATTTTCTCAACTGACGTAGCTTTATAGCCTTCAATCCCACCTTGATAAAGCGCGACAGGGCTCTCAATCAAACGTACAAAATATCTATAGTTACCAGCCCCCAAATTAGCTTCTGGTGTGAAGATAGCGTTATTGCGAATAACTTGATTATCAGCGTATGACTTTGAGTCTACCTTTTTGATCTGAACATTAGCTTCTGTTGAAGTTACTAGGGTAATATCATGATCAGACTGAGCACTTAGCGCACTTGCTGACATGGTGACTAATGCAGTAGAGACTGCAATTGCGATTTTTGTTTTCACTTGTCAATTCCTTAATACTTTATAGTATTTTTTTGTTTTATCCTGCTTTGTTGTAACCTCGGCATCTCTACAAGAAGAAAGCTAAAGTAAAATGACTTTCCGTAGCACATTTGACTGAGGGAGGGCATTATTAACACAATAAAAACAAGTCAGCAAACAAGGATTTAACAAAGTGAATACAAAAAGATACAAAACGACACGTTTGTAAAGGTAACTATACTGAATAAATATGCAGAAAAAATAACTGTAGAGTTATCAAAAGGAAAGGCGGGACTCATTCCTATGACGATAAACACAAACAAAACAAAGACTTACCGTTGACGAGGAAGCTATAATCAAAAATAAAAACCGCTTATAACCGATGATATATAAAGCGAGGGAAAATTAACAAAAAAATACAAACAATAAGCTTGTTAAAAATACGAAATGGCCACTTTCCAGCCTAAACTTGTAAGCAGCTTTTAAGCTGCCAGCAACACAACTAAAGTATCACCTAGGCGAATTTTGCAAACTAGAAGCAGGTTAGCTCTTGGTGGGCAAACTTATTTCAAGCAGGATTTTAATCGATGATAAAAGTTGACCCACAGCTGTTACTCTTCAGCTTATAGTGAACACATTAGTCATCAGCTTATACAGTTCAGTACCTTGATAAACAGAGGCTGAAGCAAAATGAAGAATGGGCACACAATCTTGTTCAAGCTGCAGCGAAGTTAACTCATCTTCGGTGCCATAGCAGTCAAGCCTAAGAATATTAGCCAGCGGTTCACCTGCCTTTAGCGGTCTACCAGGCTGAGCTAAGTACTCCACTAACCCGCCTTTAGGTGCATGATACTTCTTGTAGTCTTTGAGTAGACAACCAAAGCGAGGCATATCCGCTGGAGCTACTTTTTCAGAGATGACTCCGCGATAACTGAGATAAGCCAAAATCCCTTGAGCATCGACCAAGGCATCTTGCATATCAATGCGCTCTTGGCTAGCCAGCTCAAGTGTAAAAGCCGCAACAGGAACGGTCATCTCTCGCCCTTGACTCGCAGCATGCTCAGCCAGTGTCCACCAAGGACAAAATGCCGCTTCATCCATCGCGCCGCCAAAATCATTGGGAATGATTAAGCTATAGGGAATAGAAAAAAACTTTGCAGAGTCTCTATCGTATTCAGGGCAATAAAGATGTTTACAAGATTTTGGCCCCGTATGCAGGTCAATCACAATATCGGCCTGATGCGCTAAAGTTTGCAAAGTGACAGCGAGTCTTTTCCCTGTCGTCACTCCCCATGGATTTGCTAAATGCGCCTCACATGATGCCAACAAAGCCAGCCTAAATTGCTGCTTTAGCTGTGCATCGTCTAATTGGCAATGCTGCTGATAAAATGCAGAGATATCAATTGAGTGTTCCAGATACTCTCGGTTCCAGTTAACCCCTGTAATCGGATCAAAGCGCCCAAGGGTAAACTCACCACTCTTTTGATTAATCCCCAATGGGTTTGCAAGTGGTAACAGAGTCACCTCCCCGCGCACATCCATAGCTTCCAATTGTTTCATTAACTGGAAAATAACGGCGTTTCCCTGCACTTCTGCACCGTGGACATTTGCTTGTACAAATACACTCGGTGCAGCAGGGTCTTTAGCAGCAAGATGGTACACAGGTATGCTTAGTTCTTGCCCAGTTGCAAGTTCGCCAACATTAAGGCTAGATTGGGTGAAATGCATCATGTGTACTCGGTTCCTTGCTTCAATAGCGATTAATATTCAACAGCTATTATGATTCAAACAAATTTTCATGTAATGCGCGGACCACATCAGCAGCTTGCGCTTCCTCTACTAATACACATAGGTTGTGTGGGCTAGCACCTTGGCAGATCATGCGTACATTATGTGGCTCTAGCACTTCAAACACCCTGCGACATACACCCGCAGTTGAAGCAATTCGATTACCAATAACAGCAACAAGTGCTAAACCATCTTCTACGCGAACTCGGCAGTGCAGTGACAACTCTTGTAATAGCGACTCACTTAACAAACCATGACCACTAGAATCAGAGCCAGTTTTATCTAAAGTTAATGCCACATTCACTTCAGAAGTAGTAATTAAATCGACACTGATCTTATGCTTTGCCAAGGTAGCAAAAGTTTCAGCCAAAAAACCCTGAGCATGAAGCATTTGAAGGCTGTGGAGGTTTAGCAAAGTTTGATCTCTTCTTACCGCTACGGCGCGATAAACAGGCTCATCAGACACCTGATGACGGATCCAAGTCCCGCCTTGTTCTGGTGCCCAACTCGAGCCAACAAACACTTGTATTTTTTGTCTAACCGCTGGAAGGATAGTGGCAGGATGTAATACTTTAGCGCCGAAAGTCGCCATCTCAGCAGCTTCATTAAAGCTAATTTCAGCAATAGGTTTAGCGTTCGGTGCCAGTCTAGGATCAGTGGTGTAGATCCCTGCGACATCAGTCCAGATCTCAACCGCTGTTGCCCGTAGTGCTTCAGCTAACAGTGCAGCTGAATAGTCACTGCCTCCGCGCCCCAAAGTGGTTGTAGCACCCTCTTCATCAGCGCCAATAAAACCCTGGGTGACAATCACTTGAGTACTCAACAGTGGCGTAAGATGCATTTCTGCAAGTTGGGCAATAGCTTCTATTTGCGGCTCAGCGCGGCCATGATGGCTATCGGTTCGCATCACTTGTCGCACATCGAATGCAGCAGCTGAAGCACCTTTTTCACGTAATACAGCAGCAAAGAATACCGACGAGCACATCTCCCCTTGAGATAGTATTTCATCCATAACTGCTTTACTGCGGCTCAGTACTAGGCGTTCTGCTAGAACCGATATATTGCTAATCACTGCGTCAATTTTTGCTGCAACATCACTTGGATGACCCAGTCTGTCGAGGATCTGATACTGAATTGAAGCAATCTGCTTGATAAGCTGTTTGCTCTGCTCTGGAGTAGTTGTTGCTTGAGTTAATGCTACAAGCTTATTGGTTACGCCACTTGAAGCGCTCACCACCACCACTTTTGTGGCTGGGTTATTAATAATAATATCGGCACAGCGATGCATTGCATCATAATCAGCAACAGAGGTTCCACCAAACTTGGCGACCGTTAAACCATTGGTTATAGACATAAGTCAGCCTCCACCATAAATGGAATCTGCATAGAATAGGTATTTTGAAAAACTAACATGAATAAGCTCCGAACTAACTTCGTTCGAAGAGCCTGGTGCTAAGATATGCACCCCATTGATGGGAAACAGCGATCGTCACCAGAAGCTCTCCACCATAATAAATAGGTGACAATCGACAGGATTCAACCTGAACGACCGATACTTAAAGCAATCCCAAAAAGCTTTTAATATCTCGGCGCTAATCTCCCTCATGAATGGTCTTCGGGGTCTTGGTCCCCTTTCATTCACTACCTAGTTAACGCTCCTCTTCTGTACTCAATTTGTATACAAATCAAGAAAGTGAAAAATATATAATTAGCGCCTGCAAGTCAAACAAAATCTGTACAACTTTAGAATTATACCAATTCCATTAAGAATATACTCAATGCAGAGCTTTCTCAGGGCTTTCCATTCAAGGCGCACTGTGGAATGAATGGTTATTCCTTTTTGAGGCAATGCAACGTAACAGTGAAAGTCCTGAACCGTTCACAACGTACGGCTGATATTTAAGGCATCGGAGAAATCACTTAATACGGCGCAAGTGGCTTTCGATATACGCCTGCATGGTCTATTTTGTTCCATATAAAATAAGACATTTCCTCCTTCCATGGTGGTCAGATGCAGAAGGTAGAGCGAAGCACGACTAAATGGTCTATTTTGTTCCATACAAAATGAGACATTCCCGCCCTCCTGGCAGTCAGATTTAGGAGGTACGAGACCAAGGATGGTCGAAGGTAGAATAATGCAGGAGCTATTATCGAGAGCAATGCATGGAGCGATTACCGAGGATGCTAGAGCCGAGAATAACGATAAGCGATAATCCACTGACTGGTCTAAAGTGATTTTACTTCCCGCAGAATGAGCAACTCTTTAATCGAGTTGGTATTACACGCTATCAGGGAGTTCATGTACTACGTTGACTCTAGGAGAGAAAGCACCGAGAGCAGTTTCCTGTTGTGATAATAAACAAGGGATCAACTGTAGTTTATCTGACTCGACATAATAGATAGCATTTTGATTAAACTTACAGCCAAGTTTAATCGCCGAAGCTTTATCCGTCGCGACAGCCCAGCTTTTTTCCATATGGTTACGATCTTGAGAGGCACCCACCATCGCCCGATAAGGACGACGTAAACCGAGGATCTCTTGCAGTAACTTTCGATCAAGCAATCGATTCTGACTAGGGGTCAGAGTTTCACCTTTGGGATTATGGGCTGTGATGATTGCGAATGAAATTTTAGGAGACAAACCTTGAGTGAACAAGAATTCCGTTTGCTGATATTCATGCCAAAGTCTTTCTACTGAGTGGTTCATTGCTAACAAATCCTCCAATTGAAGTGATTTTATTATAGCAAAATCGTTAGGGCTGCCTAGGCACGTGATATCGATCACAGTAAATAAAATTTCACTTATTTTAAATATCAGTAACTTAGGTGCACTAACGTGATCTAAATCATGCCTTACAGTAAATTTGTTAACATTTCATTTGTTAACAAATGCCTAAAACGAGTACAATAGGTCCTGTTGATTAACTCGCACTGATATACATGTGATGACATATTTTGTTACACATATCTGAAACAGATAGAAGAGTAATCCACACGGCTGTACCAAATGTGATCTATGTTTGATTTAACATTTAAACTTCAAAAAAAAACAATCGTTAAGGAACTTCTTGTCCCTATTGTTTATCGAAGAAAATACAGTTTACGTTTTCCATATGTGAGATACCCATACTTTACTTATCATGGAGTGTGTTGCTGTTTCAGAATAGAATTTGAAAACACCAGCGTGTATCAGTGAAATATCAGCATGACTTTATGGAGTATAAAATTATTTATACTCATGGTTAGAATAGAATTGACAGAGATTAGGTAATTAATATGCAAAACCCGCACATTCTGATTGTTGAAGATGAAGCAGTTACCAGAAACACACTTAGAAGTATTTTTGAAGCAGAAGGATATGTGGTATCTGAAGCCAATGATGGCGCTGAAATGCATAAAGCTATGCAAGATAATAAAGTTAACTTAGTCGTGATGGATATTAATCTGCCCGGCAAAAACGGACTTTTATTAGCACGTGAACTTCGTGAAATTAATAACATTGGCCTTATCTTCCTTACTGGCCGTGATAACGAAGTAGACAAGATCCTTGGACTTGAAATTGGCGCTGATGATTACATCACTAAACCATTCAATCCACGTGAATTGACTATCCGTGCCCGTAACTTACTGACTCGAGTAAATAGCACTGGTGCTGAGTCTGAAGAGAAAAGCGCAGTTGAATTCTACCGTTTCAACGGTTGGAGCTTAGAAATCAACAGTCGTTCTCTCGTTAGCCCACAAGGTGAGTCTTACAAGCTGCCACGTAGTGAATTCCGCGCTATGCTGCACTTTGTAGAGAACCCAGGAAAAATCCTAAGCCGTGCTGACCTACTGATGAAGATGACTGGTCGTGAGCTTAAGCCACATGACCGTACCGTTGATGTAACGATTCGTCGTATCCGTAAGCACTTCGAAAGCTTACCTGATACGCCAGAAATCATCGCGACTATTCACGGCGAAGGTTACCGTTTTTGTGGTAACTTAGAAGACTAATTCGATATTCGAATAAAATAAAAGCCAGTCATTTGACTGGCTTTTTTGTAGCTAAATTTCGAGAAAAAAGTCAAATTCCTTACCTATTAACCTTGAGAAGCTAGCCTTAATTAAACCTTAAAATAACTCTACAACAAGTTAAATTCCGCTAGCAGATAATCCTCATTTGTCAAATAAGCCAACAATCATTATAAATATTACCTTGCCCTATATAGGAGCTTTTTAACTTTAAGAGTAAATACGTTATCGTATTAACGATATTTAATCTTGAGTTAATCAAAAATAGGCATAAATTTAAATTTCCTTTATACCTATTTTGAAATATCTAATGCGATTTAAGTTCGCGATCTAAAAAGTCGGCTAACGAACGGTATAAATGAACTCGTACTTTCTCACCACGCATTGAGTGCTTAGAACCAGGGTAATCTATCATCTGGAATAACTTTCCCTCGCCTTGCAAAGCTTTGTACACTCGCGTGCTGTTTTCAAATAGCACATTGTCATCAGCCATACCGTGGTACATCAACAACCCTGACTGATAGCCTTTGACATACGGCAACACACTGCTCGCCTCATAACCCTTAGCATTAGTCTCAGGGTGGCTCAGGTAACGCTCTGTGTAATGGGTATCATATAGTGACCAGTCCGATACGGGTGCACCAGAGATTGCAGCCTTGAAATAGTCAGGGGCTTTAAACAGGCTCATTAACGCCATGTAACCGCCATAACTGTGCCCGTAGATAGCAATATTATCGCCATCGACATAAGGTAAGCTACGCAAGTAATCGACGCCCACTTTTTGGTCGTTAACTTCAGCATCGCCCAACTGCTTGTAGATCACATACTCAAACTGAGTACCGCGATGAGCAGAACCACGGTTATCTAATTGATAAACGATAAAGCCTTGCTGCAATAGATGTTGAGTAAAGTAGTCTTGATGGCTCCAGCTATTTGTCACCAACTGAGCATGTGGACCACCATATACTCGAACAACCACCGGGTACTTCTTGCTAGCATCAAAGTTTGTAGGCTTAAATATACGGTACTGTAATGCTTGGCCGTCTTCAGCGGTTAACTCGCCAAACTCAGGGACTTGCCAAAGTCCAAAGTAATCAAATAGTGGATGGCCTTTTTTGACTTCATTCTGCTCAACCCAGGCTAGCCGCTTGCCAGACTCACTGTGTAAACTCACCTGTGGTGGTTGCGACAAGCTACTGAAATAGTCCAAATAGACAGGTTGATTGTCGGCAAATACCGTTGAATGCATGCCAGAACGACGGCTAATAGATTCAACCTTGCCACCTGTGATAGCAACTCGATATAACTGCTTTTCAGTGACCTTGGTTTTACGTCCAGTGAAGTAAACTTCCCCTGCTTTTTCATCGATATATTCAACAGCATCAACCGCCCAATCGCCTTGGGTTAGCTGACGAATAACCTTGCCGTCAAGCCCGATGAGATAAAGGTGGTTGAAACCGTCACGCTCTGATGCCCAAATAAACGATTCCTGTTTCTTTAAAAAATGCAGGTCATTATTTAAGTTAACCCATGCTTCGCTTCGTTCCTGTACCAAGTCTTTATTGCGCTTAATATCATCAATATTAACCACTCTTAAGTCGAGCGATTGCTGATCGCGGCTTTGCCACTGGTAAGAGAGCTGTTTACTGTTAGGCAGCCACTTAACCCGAGGGATATAGATATCGGTTTCTTTGCCTAGATCAACCCAGGCGACTTTACTATCACTAAGCGACACCACACCTAACGCGATTTTTACGTTATTTTTGCCTGCATATGGATAGCGTTGCTCGGTAAGTTTAATGCCATCAGCATAAATTTCGTTACGGGTGACCAACTCAACAGCTGATTCATCAATGCGAGTGTAAGCGATTGCAGACTCATCAGGCGACCACCAGTAGCCAGTCATACGGCCCATCTCTTCTTGGGCAACAAACTCAGCCATGGCGTTTTTAATCGCACCGCCGCCATCAGTGGTTAATGGCGTCACCTTCTCAGTTTTTAAATCCAGCACATATAGGTTCTGTTCACGTACGAAAGAGACGTAATTGCCCTTAGGAGACAGTCTTGCATCGGTCGCAAAGCCCTCACCTGTTCTAAGCAGTTTTACTTGGTTGGTTTTCACCGAAAAGTAATACAGCTGGCCAGAGGCAGGGATAAGCATAGCCTGGCTATCATCGGCCCAGAAATACTCCATAATGCCTTGACCATAAATACGCTGACGTTCGCGGCGCGCTTTTTCCTCATCGGATAGCTCACCAATCGTTAACTTATCAGCGTCAAGCAACAAACTCTGTTTGCCCGTTGCTACATCCATCTGCCAGAGGTCGTAAAAATGTTGATCATCTTTACGGCCAGCCAGATAGGTCACTCGCTTACCATCAGGTGAAAGCTTAAGTCCCCGCGGGCTGGTGCCAGCTAAAGCTGGGGAGGCGTACATACGTTCGATAGTTAGCGGCTCATCGCCGCCCTTATTTGCTGGAGATTGTGCAATTGCTGGAGATGCCATCATCATTGGAAACGTGGCTAGCAGCAAATTCATCCAATTTTTTTTCATTATTATTCCTTGGATAACACGTTGTTAAAACGTGTTTTGGCTGAAAATTGGTCTACATTGTGCCTCAAACATAAGCAAAACAAAAACAATGCAGACAATATGCACTGGCCTGTGCGCTTTACAGCTGAAAAAACTGCCATTCTCAGGTATCATCGCCGACAATAAAAAGTTTAAACCCTCAAATCTCTAACTCAATTTAATACACTTAAATTGTCATAGGAAACAACATGCAGACTCTGGCTGAAAACCTGACATCGCAAGCAATTTCTCCCTCTCTTGAAAAACTGATCCTGACCTTAGCTGACACCTCTATCGAGATCAGCCATGCCGTTCGCCATGGTGCCTTAGCGGGTATTTTGGGCGCAACAGAGCAAGAAAACGTTCAAGGTGAAACCCAAAAGAAACTGGATATCATCACCAATGATATGCTCAAAGATGCATTAAAAGCTGACGGTACGGTCCGCGGTATTGCCTCTGAAGAGGAAGACTACGTGGTTGACGCCGATGCTAACGGCGAGTTTCTTGTCTGTTTTGATCCATTAGATGGCTCATCTAATATCGACATTAACTCACTCGTCGGTACGATTTTTTCAGTACTGCCAGCGCCAGCAGGCGAACTATCAGAAAAGAGCTTCCTCCAAGCGGGTCGTAATCAAGTTGCTGCAGGTTATGTCCTTTACGGTCCATCAACGATGTTGGCACTGACCACAGGCAAAGGCGTACAACTGTTCACCCTTAACCCAGAAACTAACCAGTATCTATTAACTGATCCAGCAATGAGCATCAGCAAAGACACCGCTGAGTTTGCCATTAACATGTCGAACCAACGCTTCTGGGAAGCGCCAATGCAGACATACATTAATGATCTGCTACTGGGCACTATTGGTCCACGTGAAAAAGCCTTTAACATGCGCTGGATTGCCGCCATGGTGGGCGATGTTCACCGGGTACTTTGCCGCGGCGGCATATTCACTTACCCAACAGACAACAAGAACCCAAACAAGCCGTTCAAATTGCGCTTGATGTACGAAGCAAACCCAATGTCGTTTCTTGTAGAGCAAGCAGGTGGTAAAGCCTCAACCGGTTACGAGACCATCATGGATATTGAGCCAACTGAAATTCATCAACGAGTGGCAGTGATATTAGGTTCTGCCAATGAAGTTGACGCTTGCCTTGAATATCATCAAGTTGATTACTCAGAAGAGCCGTCAATCTAAACTGACGTTGCTTTAAGACAGCGTGAGTAAATGAGAAAAGCGCAGTTCCTTTAGGAATTGCGCTTTTTTTGTCTAAGAGCAATCAAATATGAAGCGTCTATTCTGGCTTAACAGCCGCTTTTACTTTGCTCTTCAAGTTATGCATAAAATTTTTGAAATGAGGCATAAAATCAACAAACAGAGGATGTTTGCGATTTTGCATCATCACTGGGCCAAGTAGACGTAAAGCTAGGCCCACCTTGGTCGCTGCAGCTTGTTCTAAACCACTGCTTTGCTTTAACTGCTCAACGATATTAAACAGATCTTCTCGGTCTTGAAAATCAAACTGTAAGCTTTTTACGCCTGCAGACTCCGGGTTAACTTGCTCTACGGTGATGCGATAGCAATTGTCTTTTCTCATATAAACCTCATAAATACTCTCATACCAATCGGTATAAATACTCCAAACCATTAACGCTAAGTTAATGTTTACTCGTCGTTATCGTCGAACTCAGCGTTTTAAAAACCGTTCAATTTTCGGCTTAATTGTCATTGTAATAGTGACCATCGCCAGCAATGCCACTGGTAATGCTGCAATAAGTCCATTAAACCAAGCGTTAAAAAATGCTGCTGGCTCAATAAAGCCAACATGATGAAATGCCGTTGTGAGTGCCAAAAGTGACTCCATAATCACAGCCATCGACACACCGATAACGAGATTACGTTGTTGCTCGTTAAGCCCTGGTAAGAGCTTGGCTGCCAAAGCAGTTAATAGTGTCATGATAAAGAAACCAGCCGGCATCACGGTAACAGCCGCAAGTAAGAAGGCACTGAGCCAATCAGTTAAAAAAGTGTCCGTATAACCAATACTCGAATAGGTCATAATGCCTGTAAACAATCCTCCCATGACGCTCATCAGTGCTAGCAGTAACAGAATTTTATAAATTAAAGGGGTGCCATTTGGAGCGGCAATCGCTGGGGATATCGCAGCTTCTACATTCATACTCGTTCTCCAAGCTTGTAATTACATTCAATCAAGTTGATAATGTCAACTATACATCAAACTAGTTGACAGTGTCAACTAAATTCAAAAGGGGAACGCTATGTCAGGTCAAAAACCATTAGATAGCTTGTTTAATTTAGCGCATACATTGAAACGAAAGATTCATGACCACCTAGAGGAAATGCAACTCGGGATTGCACCTATGCATGTGCGGGTACTGAAAATCATCAATGCCAAAACGCCCTGCACTGCCGTCGACATTGCGAATTTTCTCGATCGGGATAAAGCTCAAGTCACCCGTTTGCTTAATACATTAATTGCCCAAGAACTTATTATTAAACAGCCAAACCCTGAAGATAAGCGCAGCCAATGCTTGGAAGTGACTGCCACAGGAAAAGAGATCACCAATCAAATAACTGAGATAAACAAGCAGATTTTTTCACAGATGGCAGCAGGCATATCAGAGCAGCAGTTAGAAAGTTTTATGGCAGTGACAGATAAAATGATGCATAACCTTGCAGCTCAGCCTGATAAAAGTTAAAGCAACAGTAGCTTTCTTTAGTGTATTTTTATGAGCAAACAAAGAGGAAAGGCGTACCTTTTCATTGCTGTAGTAGCAAAAGCGAGAATGCTTAAAGGAACAGATGCGCGTTGACTTAAACACCATATTTAAGGAAAGGAAAAGTTAGATTTAGGCTAAGTAGTTCCAATGAGCTGCGGTCAGCGTATGTGCAGTCGCTACTGACACTCGCCGCAAGCATGCCAGACTTCCAAGGACGGAGGGAATGCCAAATTCTGTATGGAACAGAATTGGCCTTATGGACTCAACGAAAAGCCCTATTTTCGAAAACCTCAGCCGCATCAACTCTGGGCTGGACAAGCACAGTCATTCGGCTATTGAGTTTTCAATTTAAGAATACAAAAGTATCTATTTCGTATAAATCACAGAAAACCCCCATTCCCCCACCGGAGTTGCCGAAGTACGTTGGAATAAATCGCGTGATGCCGACAGGGATGTCGGCGTAGCTTTCGCGGAGCAGGATGCCCCATCGGAAGCGGTAGTGATTTATCCATAAGTACGAGGAAGACAACTTCGTCTGGGGCGCTAAGGGTTTGTTAAGGGGGACAAGCGCTTTCCCCACTGGCTCGGGTGTGGGCGAAGCGCCACGACTTTCCTCGAACGATAGACCGTAGCAGTATGAGTTGTAAGCTCAGCTCGCTAGTTGTTAGACCCTGTCTAACTAAATGCCAGTGCTCATAAGTGGCAACGCCATGACCTTTTATCAAACAAAGTTTGATTGCATTAAACATTAAGCAACTAAGCGTAAAAGTTGCAGATACAAAAAAGCCTCCATCTATAAGATAAAGGCTTTCAATTTAAAGGTTAACTTAGAGAGAAACTCTGGAGTTAACCTTTAGCTAACTAACAATCTAAGATTAGTTTTTCTTAGACTAATTCTTTTTAGAATAAACCGCTGCATTTTCACCCGCCATTCTACCGAAGGTGACGATGTCAGAAATCGCGTTACCACCTAGACGGTTAGCACCGTGAACACCACCAGTCACTTCACCCGCACCGTATAGACCAGGAATAACCTGTTTCTTAGCGTTTAGAATTTCAGACTTAGAGTCAATCATCACGCCGCCCATAGTGTGGTGAACACCAGGAGTGACTTCAATCGCGAAGTAGTTACCTTCGTTAAGAGCACGCGGTAAGTTTGGACGTTCAAAGTCAGCGTCTTTACCAGCGGTCACGAAGCTGTTGTAGCGCGCTACTGTTTCAGTCAGTGCTTTGCCATCGATGTTCTCTAGCTTACCAAGCTTAACCAGTGAATCTGCCGTTGGGGCAACACCTAGACCGATGTATTTATCGATTTTGCTTAGTGACTTACGTACTGAATCATCAAAGATTAGGTAAGCCGTTTTACCTGTTTGCTCTAAGATAGCTGCAGCAGCTTTGTCACGAGTAGTAATTTCGTTGACGAAACGCTTACCTTCACGGTTAACCAAGATGGCACCGTTACCACGTACCGCTTCAGTTACCATTACACCACCTTTAACAGATAAGGTTGGGTGAGCTTGGATGTACTGTAGATCTTGCATCGCTGCGCCAGCATTACCCGCTACATCGATACCGTCGCCTGTCGCACCGGGTTGGTTAGTTGATACAAAGCCTTTTAGTTTTGGATCAAGTTTCGCTACGCGGTCATTGTTCTTACCGAAACCACCTGTTGCCAATACAACAGCATCAGCTTTAATCCAGTAGTAACCTTTATACATGCCTTTAACGAGTAGACCTTTAACATTGCCTTTGTCGTCTTTTAGAATTTCGATACCACGGGTGTTCATGCGCATATCGATGTCACGCTTAACCGCGTTGTCATAAAGCACTTGAATCACGTGAGCACCAACACCAGCACCACCGGTTGGACGGTGAGAACGGTTGACTGAAGCGCCACCCATACGACCGATGTCAGTTAAATCTGCACCCATTGCAGTTAACCAATCAACTGAACCTTTTGAGTGAGATGCCAATACATCGACAAGAGCAGGGTCATTTAAGTTACGGCCGCCTTTCATGGTGTCTTTCACCATTGACTCAACGCTATCTTCAATGCCTTTGGCTTTTTGTTGATCAGTCCAAGCAGCGTTCATACCACCTGCAGCCAGCTTAGCGTTACCACCAATTACAGGCTCTTTTTCGACAAGAATGACTTTAGCGCCATTGTCATGTGCAGACACAGCGGCAGAGAAGCCTGCGCCGCCAGAACCAATAACCACAACATCTGTGGTGTCGCGTGGCGCTGCCGCTAATGCAGCTTGGCGATCTGATTTGTCTTTTAGTAATTCATCAATGCTTGGCTCATGACGTTCCCACTTTTTAGTGTACGGCATGTCAAAGTCGAAGCTATGGCAAGAGTCACAGTAAACCATTGATTTTTCATGGGCGCTGTGACAAGAAGTACAAGCTATTTCGCCAGGGAAGTGAGATGCGTGTGCGTTGTAGTGTTCGTGTTCAGTCTCTTCTGCCACCTCTTCCATAGTGCCATGACATGATACACACTGCTCATTTTCGTAACTTAGGTTGTCATTTGAAAGCTCGCCATCAGGCATGTGGCAGCTATCACACTCTTGGTTTTCACCATGGAATTCAGCTAAGTTATCAGCTGCCATTGCGTTACCCATTAGGCCTGCAGAGCCTAGAAGAGTTGCAATACACACTGCTTTTTTAAAGTTTTTCATCTCAAATCCTCACTCTCACCAAGTCACTTATCGTTACTTGTAAAAGTCATCACGGTAATTTCGACAATCGTTAATGTTGTCGTCAATTGTTAAGTTCGAACTCATTTTGAGCCTGAAATATGCTTGTCTCAACCAACAGAGCATTCGCTCGTAACAAACTGAACACTTGATCACAGCTTGCCAAATTACTCATGCACTAACGCATAACTGCATGATGGGTTATGCAAAAATGCATAAGTCTGTGTGAGCTAGCTAACATTGGTAAATAAGACCCCCTGTAGAGATCATTTAGCTCTTCAAAGAGATTGCTAGGCTGGAATATACCGCCATGACATCGAAACTTCAGCGGTCAAAAATCGAGAATTACTGCACAGTTAACGTGTATAAGTGCATGCTAAGATTAACTTATGAAAATACTCGCTAAACTTTTATCAACACTGCTCATAATGACTTCGGTGTTGGTCACTCAAACTGCTGTTGCTGAAGAAAGTAGCAGCATTATCTTTGGCGTTCACTCTAAAACCGCTCCGCTTGAATGGCGTAATAACGGTGTAGATCAAGGCTTCAACTTAGAGTTACTTGATCGGATCGGCCAACTCACCGGAAAACGGATAGTGGTGAGACGCAAAACCTTCCAGCAGTTACTGACAGATGTTCATAACCCTGACTCTTTGATTGATGTCATCGCTGTGGTGAGCCCAGTGACAGTCGATCGCGATCTTAGCCAGTCCGATCCGATCTACGCGACTCATGCAAAAGCTTATACTCTACAAGGTAAATCTTTTATCGAAGGCTGGGACGATCTAAAAGGTAAACGCGTAGCGATCAAAAAAGGGGCCTTCGTCGATGTGTATATCTCTGGTAAACAGCAAGATTTTAAAAGAGTTGATGTTGATCTGTACGAAACAGGTTTTCAGCTTCTGATAAAGGATCAAGTCGATGTTGTCATCGCCGAGAACTTTGTTGCCAGACGATTAATGCCTTTATACCCTTCAATTCGCAGCTCTAGTGACCCACTAATCTACGGCGCGTTTAACTTTGTCAGTAATCGTAAAAATGAAGCCTTAATGGCGCATATTAATGATGCGCTACGCCAGCTAAAACTATCGGGTGAATATGACCGTCTAGTGAATAAGTGGTTTGGAACAGGGCGTGAGAAGGTCGACCTTAACTCCGCGCAACAACGTATGCTGTCACTGGCAATTTTTGTTAGCTTGATCTCTGCTGTTGGCATGCTGCTCACAGGTTACGTCAGCCTTAGCTTGCGTAAACGCAGCAAGGCATTAAAACTAGAGTTGGCTCAACGCAAAAAAGCCGAAGCGGCTATCTCTAACCTGTCGAAACAGTTTCAGTCTGTACTCGATGGTATTCCTCATGGGGTTACCTTATTTAACCGCCAAGGCGAATGCCTATGGAGTAATGATAATAACCAACTACTCAAAAACCCTGAGTTCCACTACATCGATGGACAGCCATTTAAGCTATTGCCAAGCCTTATTGAAACCTTAGACTGCAACCGTTCCACGATTGCTGATATGGTTATTGGAAACCAGCATTGGCAACTGCAACTGCACCCCATTGGCGATGATCAAGCGGTTATTCTGCTAGAAGAGACCACAGAGCAGCAACTACTTCGCCAAGCTAATGACGAGGCCAGTCGCTTGGCTTCTCTAGGGGAGCTTTCAGCTGGTATTGCTCATGAGATCAACAACCCCACAGGCATCATCATCCACTCTATTGCGTTTATCAATGATGCCCTTGCCGATCTCGCCATCGCTGCTGATAGCTACCAGAAGCAGAATCCATTTTGGAACATTGCAGGGCTAGCGCCTGCTTCCGCATTGACTGAACTCAATCTGAGTAGCCAATCGATTGTTGAAGGTGCCGATCGTATTAGCCGTATCGTTAACGACTTAAAGCGCTATGCCTTACCGACCATAGCTGATGAATACCAAACGATATCACTTAATGAAGTGGTACAAGTCTCTTTGCGCTTAACAGCCAACCAGATAAAGACCCTAAATGTAGTCACTGACTTATACAGCCCAAGCCCCATTATTAAGGGCGATGCACAGCAGTTAAACCAAGTGCTAATCAACTTAATTCAGAACGCCTGCCACGCCATCGTATTGGATGCTGACACTTATGACAATGACCAGCATATAGTGCTCAAAACCCACGTTGAAGCAGAATTTGCTTACTTGACGATTACCGATAAAGGTCAAGGTATGGACAGAGCAACTTTACAACGGATCACCGAGCCATTTTTCACCACAAGACGCTCAAGTGGCGGCACTGGTCTTGGGCTGTCAGTTTGTAGCCGCATCATTAAAGAACATAAGGCTGATATGCAGATAAAGTCGCGTATCGGTATAGGTACCGTAATCACCCTTCGCTTCCCATTGGAGACTCAAGCATGAAATTAGCCAGAAATATTCTTCTTGTCGATGACGAGGCTTCCTGGTTACGCACCCTTGCAATCACCCTCAATAGACTGGTACCTGAAGCCAAAATTGATACCTGTGTCGACAGCAGACAGGTAATGAATCGCCTTGAAGTCACTGATTACGCATTGGTATTGCTCGACTTGACCATGCCATTTCACTCCGGTGAAGAGCTATTGGATATGATCCGTAATGCGCATCCCAATACTAGGGTCATTATCGTCACCGGTGTCAACGAGGTTGATACTGCAGTACGCTGTATTAAGCATGGCGCTTATGATTACTTTATTAAAACAGATAATGTCGATGACCTTGCCCGCACAGTGCGCCGCGCATTAGAAGTCGTAGGGCTTGAACGGAACTACCTAAGAATTAAAGAGAGCTTTCTAAGCAAAACGCTTTCCCAACCTGAAGCCTTCAATAACATCCTTACTTGTGAGCCTGTATTGCTGGATCAATTTCGCTATTTTGAAGCGGTTGCCCCTAGTCCAGAACCTATTTTGATTCAGGGTGAGAGTGGCACAGGCAAAGATGAATTTGCTAAGTCTGCGCACCAACTATGTTGTCCCGATGCTCCCTTTATCAACGTTAATCTTGCCGGGATCAGTGCCAGCGCCTTTGAGCTACAACTTTTTGGCCAGATTAAAACCTTAGACAATGGCCAGGTTAGCGCTCAAGCTGGCGTGTTACATCAAGTACAATCAGGCTTACTGTATCTTAATGAGATTGGTGATTTGCCAGTAGAAGCACAGGCAAAGCTAGTGGATGTAATTGAGCATAAACAGTATTACCCCATTGGCAGCGATAAAGCCTACCCTGTGCTGTGTAAAATCATCACCTCGACGCAACATGACCTGCTAGCCTTAAGCAAAGCGGGTAAATTCCGTAACGACCTTCTTTATCGTCTGCGTTCTCACACCATTAAACTGCCTCCGCTTAGGCAGCGTAGGCTCGATCTATTCATGCTAATCAATCATTTCATCAGCTTAGCTGCTGAAGAGATGAACCTACCAAGGCCTGATCAGCCAAGTACCCTTGCCGCACAACTCGCAGACTATGAGTTTCCAGGCAATTTACATGAGTTAAAAGGGATGGTTTTTGATGCTGTCAGCAGAAGCGATGGTATTCAACTCAATATCAGCCCGTTTATGGAAGCCATCAACCTAAGTAAGGTAGTTGCAGAGGAAAGTGATCAGTTAGTCTTTCCAAAAGAACTGCCGACATTGGCACAGATGGGAGATGCATTGATTAATGAGGCGATGAGCCGCACCGCTAACAGCCAAACCGCAGCAGCAAGAATGCTCGGCATTAGCCAAAGCGCACTCAGTCGTCGACTAAAACAAGAAAAATAACGCTCGAGAATACCTACAAAAAACTCGCCTATTTAGGCGAGTTTTTAGGATTAAGCAGCCCTTAAGCTAGCTTGAGGTAACACTATTTGATGCAGTCACTAGCTTAGCTTCTGCACGCTTCTCTGTTTCATCAACAATGGTCAATACCGCAGCGTCTCCGACTACGTTACATGATGTCAGCACCATATCGATGAGACGGTCAAGCGCGGCCACAATAGCGAATGCTTCAACCGGTAGACCCATCTGATGAATAAGCACGCCAATCATCACCATTCCGCCACCTGGAACACCGCCAGCACCAACAGACAGTAGGAAGATGCTAAACAGTAGCGCAGGTAACTGATCCATGCCTATTGGCGCGCCAAACGCATTCGCAACAAAGAAGATAGCAATGGTGATGTAAATTGATACGCCGCCCATATTCATCGTTGCCCCCAGCGGTACGCCAAAACCTGCTACGGCGCGATTAACACCCAGCTTCTCAGTTAAGGTACGCATTGTTACTGGGATAGTAGCGTTTGAGCTGGCGGTTGAAAGTGAAAATAGGATCTGTTCACGGGTTTTTGCGCGGAACTCTTTGGCAGATACTGGAGTAAACATGCTTACAGCAAAAGGATAAACAACAAATATCCACAACAGCAGTAAGCTTAGAATGACCACAAGGTATTCTAATACGCTACCAAATATCGCAGCTTCAAGGGTTGCGCCTAGCTTCAGCATCAATGCGAACACACCAATAGGCGCTAACTGCATGACCACGCTAATAAGCTTCATCATGATTTTGTTGGCAACCTGAAAACCGCTCACTGCGCTTTTAGCTGTTTCACCAAGTGACTTAATCACGCCGCCTAGCAAAAGTGCCATAAAGATTACTTGTAGCATATTACCCGATGTAAAGGCGGCAACAGGGTTACTAGGCACGATACCAACAATAAGTTGTACTAAGTTTGGTAGCTCTGTAGCAACGATATCAACACCACCACTGCTCGACATATCAACGCCTTTTCCCGGCGCTAACAGCAAAGCGACAGCTAATGCGGCAAAAATAGCTACTAAGGTATTAATGATGTAGAAGCCAAACGTTTTACCGCCTAAGCGGCCAAAACTATTGAGATCTTTCAGCTCGCAAACACCACATACAATTGAAACAAACACAAGTGGTACCACTAACATCATGATCATATTAACGAACATGGTGCCAGCGCCGGAGGCGATATCTACCACTGTACCGCTGAAGAAACCGATATCTGCGAGGAAGTATTGAATGATCGAGCCGAGGATCAAACCTGAAAATAGACCGATAAAGATCCGAGTAGAAAGTGATTTAGTCATTAACTTGCCTTATATTCGACACGTCTTATCGCATGTCTTCTATTGCCTTCAATCTTGGCAGCTTACTACGAAGCGCCTATTTGTGCAGGGATAGTGAAACATGCTGGCAAAAATTTCAATCAAAACTACTGAATTAGTTTATAAAACAATCTAACAACATTTAAATACGAACAAAGTAAGCCACTGTATAACCAGTAAAATTGGTTGCACTACCGAAAACCAAGCTTAAGCAACTTTTACACCAGCAACACTGCGGCAACCCTATTGAAACAAACAAGCAAAAACACGGCAGTGATAATTACTGCCGAACAACCGAATTACAGAATAAACAACTAAACACACACTACGAAACAATCAGTATCACTAACTTTACTTAATAGGCAGTGTTATCTAAAGCGAAACAGCTGAATATTTACGCTTAACAAGCTCGTGAATGGGTAATCAATCCTAGCTTATGAGCCAGCAGATGCTGCTGCTTAATGCTGACTTGATACTCGATAATAAACTGTTGCATTGCCTGCCAGTCGTTGCTTTGCTGGCTTATATACTTAAGCTGCTTATATTGGGCTGTGTAGTCTTCCGTAGAGCTTGCGGTAACGACTAATGATGAAAGAGCCTCAATGCTTGGAGCAAGCAGTTGTGTGACTCTGGGGGTAGTGAGTGCGATTTGTATACCAGCAGGATCGACATCAACAAACGCCACAACAGTAATCCTTTCAGGTAACTGTTCAAGCAAAGCGCTAAGTCCTTTAGCCAATCCGTTATGCCCTCTATACACCACTAGTACATTATTGAGCGATTCATCGACCGAAAAATGATGCCAACAATCAAAGGCATCGAGGTTTTCAACAATCACTAGGTGAGTAATCCGTGTAGTCTGAGACTCCAATAATTGAATAACCTTAGCGAGCGGTATTCTAAGTGAGCACTCTAGTGGAAGATTCGCGTAAAAAAGTTGCGGTTTGAGCAGTACAAACTGCTCATCAGGAGATATTGTCGCCAGCTTTTCATAGCGACTATGCTTAGCGACCTCAGCGCGAGCCCCCTCGAAGGAGTCTTTGAGTAGCTCGC
This sequence comes from Shewanella sp. 10N.286.54.B9, assembly GCF_041468565.1. NCBI lineage: Bacteria > Pseudomonadati > Pseudomonadota > Gammaproteobacteria > Alteromonadales > Shewanellaceae > Shewanella > Shewanella sp. 10N.286.54.B9. The sequence continues at coordinate 24,903 of NZ_JBFRIY010000022.1, read as the reverse complement.
TACCAAAATAAACCGTCGACATTTGGTTCAGCTGATGTAGCTGCTCAGCACTAAATCGCAACGCTCGGCTAGACTCATCAACATCACCCACTTCCAGCTCTGCAAATATCTTTTGCCAATTAGCGCTAAAGGGCACCTTGCCAATGCGCTTTCGCAGCACATTGGCAATCAAATTGGCATGGACTTTTGTTAGGCGAGCCATAGCTCAACATCGCGAATCACGAAGTTACCAGTATAAACAGGGTCGGATTCACCGATAGCTTCAAGCTCAAAGTATTGTCGATGCTCTTCAGGCAAGCCTTCATAACCACAAATGACTTGATACAACCAACTTTCACGATCCCAGCTTAACGCTTGCTCATCGAGGTACTCCAATGCTGATTGACTCTTGCCTGAATCAATCACCGCACAGAAGTATGCATCAACCGCTAACTTGAGCGGGTTATCGGGAATATCAAAGTCTTCAGTTTGGCTAAGCGACACTGATACATCTTGCTCGGCGGTTACCTGTCCAGCATTAAGCCTGTCGATACGCTTAATATTGGAAACAATTTCAAACAGCTCAGGCTCATACAAAGTACTGTGAACATCTACCGCCGCAGGCGCAAGTAACGCTTCGGCGCAGTTAAACAATGCAGGCAGTTGTTTATGGCTAACATGATCCGCTGGATGATAATCTGGATGAAGATCGGTATAAAGCAGCCAGCCTTTAAGTAAACGAGTACGACCTCGAATTTGACGGAAACGACCAAGCAGCTCAAGCAGGCGTCCCTGCACCACACTCAACTCTTGCGTACAATCGCTCAACGTATCTTGTAACGTGGTAACCAGTAACTTTCTCAGTTCACGAATATCACCCGCTATCTCGGTAAGCTCGCTAAACTTGAACATCTCTAAGCCGTTGAGTAGCTCTGTCACTTGCTGTTGTGCCAATTCGTTTTCACGAATTTTAGCGTTGATGGTGCCGACATAACCAAACTCGTTGTTAATACGGCTCCACAGCACTCGTATCGAATAACGTAGGCCATCAGCAAAGCTATAGACATGCTCACTTAAGTCAGCAAGGTAAGCCTCAGAGGCAGCGTAATCAACATTATGACGCGCTTCCTTATAATGATCAGCCAAGGTTTTAATACTGGCCAGCGAACTGCCAACATTAGAATCTATCTGACGGTTTCGCTCATCACTTAACGCTTCCTCTAATAGAGCACGCACAGAGCGCTTTAAACGCAGCTCTTGCTCCGCTTCAGGCCGCCACAATATATCGCTTTTACGTAACTTTTCTATGGCAGCTGCATTAGTTTCATCTTCTGACACCGAGCCCGATAGATAAACATCCATCACCAGCTCAGCGTGACGCCCAAGCTGTTTGAGCAGCTTAACCCCTGCTTGATGTAAGTTACTGCTCATCGCCAGCTCCTAGTTCATCCTTGTATTGCAGTTGATTGCGCATCAAACCAGATCCCTCTGTGTCGCCGTTTCAGCTTGTGCCTCTAAGCTTAAGCCTTCAGTTTCATCAATAAAACGGATCACTTCATATAGGTAATCGAGCTTGCCGGTGGCGATGAAAATCTGTTTCTCAGCGTTGGGTTTGGTTAAATACCCTAGCTCCACTAAGCGCTTAAACACCAGTTTTATCTGCGCATCAACATTACTACTGGTTGAACCAAATAGACGGTAATGACTGATTTTAGCTAATTGCTCACGAAAAGCCGGCGTATCTTCAATGCGAGTCTGTAGCTCTGTCAGTCTAACTGCGGCGCCTTCAGATAACGGCGCATCTTGACCACTGCCCTCTTGCACTAACACCAGCCATTCCACCAGCGGGATAAGCGCATTACAGATATCTTTAAACTGCGACGAAATGACCTTACGCTCACTTTCGCCTAGTTGCTGATAACCGCAAAAGAACACTTCACCTTCGCCCGCCGATCCAATCGTACGGTTTATCTGGTTTAAGTAGACCTCAACACGCTCACGGGTATCTGGATTTTTCAGCGCGCGCCAGCCATCTTCATCGGTGGTACGGCAAATAAACTCGCCCTTTAATAAACGTTCAATCAGCGCACTGGTACCCACTAATGTAGTTTCTGTTACTTGGCTCATTATACAGCCTCCTGAGTACGTCGCTGACTAAGCTTTTCGGCAATCGAGTTAACCTGCGGTTTAACCACCTGCAGTTTTTTGGTTTGTTTATTAATAATGTAACGGTTAGCAAACAAGCTAAGCACCTCAGATTCAGGGTTCGGGAATGCACCAAGTACTGAAATATTGTTGTTTTCACACGCATCAAAAATCTTTTTCACGTTACCGTGATGCAAGGTCCCCAACTCATCGATAGGCCAATGAATAGTCACCTCTGCACGACCACGCAACAAACGGGTAAAGGCTAACAGGAACTTACACAGGATCAGGTAAGCCATACCATGACTTGATGACTCATTAAGTTGTCTATCGGTACGAATAATTAAGTCGCTATTGCCCTCTTTCAAACGCAGTTCAATCTCAAGTAACTTAGAAATCCCGCCCGATAATGCTGCACGGCCAATAATATCTAACGCACGGCGCATACTATTGGTGTAATCCTCTCCCGGTAGCTCGCTAAAGCCGTCGGCTTTCCATTGACGGAACGCTTTAACAAAAGCTTCAAGCTCTGGCCAAAACTCTAACTCGCTAATACGCGAGCGGATCTTGACCGCAGATTCCGATACCCCATCAAGGAATAACTCTTCACCCACTTCACGAGTAATACGCGCACTTTGGGTGGCAATACGGCGGTCAATATCGGCAAGTACATCGTAAAATGCGGTGAGATCAACACCGAAGATCCGTCCCTGTTCACGCAGTGCCATCATAGATTGCGGCACCATCACGTTCAGTAACTGCTCCAGGCGTGGTACCAACTTGCGGTAGTCGAGAATACGAATGCCTTTATCATTCACGAAACTGGCTTCTTCGCGTGCGCGCTCCCACGTCTCTGACAAGCTAGAACCTGACTTACTGGCAATGACTGAATCAAAGTGTTCAACATATTGCTTCACCGACCCCAGCAGTGAGTCACGCTTTAGCAGCTGATCTTCACCTTGACGTAGACGTTCGCTCAGTCCGCCTTGAGCATCCTCATTATTAGCTGGCAGTTTAAGCTCGGTCAGTTTACGCATAACGCTACGCAGCTTAGTTAGATTTTCTGACGCTTCAACTTGCACAGTATCAGAGCGTTTGCGTTCGCTGTCGAGTTCATTACGCTGTGATTTAACCTCATTGGATTTTGCTTTAAGCTGCTGCTCTAACGTCAAGCTGGCTTGCTTTACTGTGCTTAACTCAGTTTGCAATTTAGGCTTACGCTTCAACCAAGTATGCTGATACCAGTCGTCATAACGCAGCACTTCACTACGGCGTTGTTCCGCTTTGCTGATATTAGCCTCAAGGGTGCGGATCTCGTTTTTTAGCGCGACAATTTTAGCTTCATCGATACCGCGAGATTTAAGCTCATTCTTGTACCATTGCTCACAGGCTTTTTGTTCACTTTTAGCGTGATCTCGGCGATTTTGAATATTCGCTTTAACCTGACCAAGCTGGTTGTCTAACGCACCAACCACCTCCTGCCAATATGCATTTTTCTCCATGCGCGCTTCTAACGCCTGCTCTTTTTGCTCTTCAAGCCACTCTTGTTGCTGTTGCTTTAATTGCTTCAGCTCGCTGTCGAGTCTGGCAAGTTGCTTTTGCGATGCAGACTTTCGCTCATTCAATGCTTGGTTGATCTTCTCTTGCTCAGCGCGTTTATCATCAAACAGCCGGCGCAGATCGTCGCGGCTATTTTTATAGGCGGTGCGAGCAAATGTTAGCTCACGTGCCATGGCATCGAGCTCGCTATTGACGGCCACTAACTTGGACTCAGCTTCTGCCTGTAACTCTTTAGCACTGGTTAGCATCTCCTCGGCATTAGCATGCTTGATGCGCAGCTCCTGCTCAGAGGCGGCGTACTCAGGAGAATCGATCGCTTTTAGATCGAGCGCTATGCCATATAGGGCTTCAAGATTTTCACCACTGATAGTCGGATGCAAGTCGCTACGGTGCAGTAGATCTGAATTGATCACCTTACCTAAGGTGTTTTCCCAGCCGTTGGCTTCTTTACGCAAAAACTCAAGTAAAGTGTGCGACTGCGGAAACAGGATATGGTGCAGCTCTTCAAGCTCGCTTTGGCGCTCTGTGACTCGAATACCAGCAACCCGCAAGCTTTCATTGGCTTGATCGCGTTTGGCGCGCAGCTTACGCTCTTCACTTGTAAAGCGATCAACCTTGGCGTTACAGGCTTCTTGCTCCTCATCGGCGCGGGTAATTCGCTCATCAAACACTGCTAACGCTAGCTTTTCCTCTTCCGAATAGGTCACGCTATCAACGCGTACTTTCAGTTCTGCGGCAGACAGCTTTAATTGATAGGCTTGCTCACTAAATTTTGCCTGACCTTTATCGGTCGCATCACGCCATTGCTCTTCCAATGCTGCTAATTCAGTTCGGCCCTGCTCGCGCTGCTTATCACGGGACTCTCTTAAGCTGTCTTGCTCTTGGTGCAAGTTTTCCAGCTCTCGGTTAAGCCCTTCACCAATTTTACTGCGTCGGGCGTTGTATGCCGCTTCAATATCTTGGTGTTTTTCAGTTTGTAACTTATGCCGCTCCGACAAGTTCTCTAAAGTACCGCGCCAGCTTGGTAGCTGCTCGAGATCTAGCTTGGCCTGTTCAATCTCAGCGTCTTGAAATGAGGCGTGTTGATCTTCAATTGAGTCTAGCTCTTGTTCACACTTAGCCACATCGCCTTTAGCCGCCGACAAGTCTAGGTTGAGCTCGTCACGTTGCTCTTTCCACTCTTCATCTAACTCTCTGAGTTTAGCGTTGAGTGCTTTTGACAAATCTTGGTGGTGCTCTTGTCTTTCGACCTCATCACTTTCATCTTTGCTGTAACCGCGGCGCAGGCTGGCGAGTCGCTGCTCGGTGCTTAATAGCTGGTCAAATTCTTGCTCAAGCTTTTCAAATTCTGGACGAATAAGCTCAAAGCCCTGAATAAGTTGGCTCTCCTTAATCCAAGACTCAACATGTTGTGGGTTAATGCGAGAGCTGGGCGGATTAACACCGTCCTCTTCTAAGATGGCGGCGATCATCGACTTGATCGTCTCCATCTTGCCCTCTTTTGAATGCACCGCTTTCGCCAGTTTTTCAATATGACGCAACGAGTGCTCCGCCTCACAAAGCGAGAATTGACGAGCGTAATTGCGCAGCTCAGTACGGTTACTGCCTGTGCTCAATAATGCTCTATCGTTTTGAATAATCGCCCTAAACTCACGAGTATTGAGTAGATTAGTGACCGCAATGCCCGCGCGTTTCATCTCACGGCCAAGCTCAGCCATGGTATAGCATTGAATATTGTCGCCCTGCTGGGTTTTAATATAATCATCGAGCTCAAAGCCTTTACCGATAAAGCGGTAATTAACCCCTTTACCGTCACCAGCAGAGGCCAATACCGCTTGATAAGCGAGTCCGTCAGACTTGATATATTCATAGATGATAAAGCTTGATTCATGCGGCAGGTACCAGCGCTCAAAGCTATCACGAGTAGAGGGGACGACTCGGCTTGGGTACTCACCATAAAAAACCGGCACCAAGCGTTGCAGCGTGGTTTTACCCGATGCGTTAGTGCCGCATATGTTGGTATGGCCATCAAGGGCGAGTTCAACTACGCCTGGCAAGTGAGTATCAATTAGTACGATGCGATTTAAGCTTGGCATTACATTCCTTAATCCAAACGCAACTTGCTAGGCAAAAGTGGCTAGCAAGCTGATACGTGTCGCATTGATAGCAACACGCATATAAAGAGGTTGATAATAAAATTAACTGGTCACTAAATTAAAGGAAAGCGCCGCGCTTGGCAATCATCGCCAGGTAGCTATTTTGCTGACTTTAGTGACTAAATAAAGGAAGCGCGATCATACGCCACTTTCTGCGATGAAGGTGCTCAATCAATCGGCAATTGAGCACCTTACTGAAAACAATATAAGAGGTATCAATTTGCGGCAGTGATAACCAGTTATCGACTACCGCACAGCAAGCTATTGAGTGCGCAATTCATCAAGTACTGCTGCACGCCGTTTAGCAAAGTACTTGTCGGTTTCCGCCATGATCACATGCCGTAATCCGATAAGCGCGATCAAATTAGGGATCGCCATTAAACCATTAACCGTATCGGCAAGCATCCAAATCAAATCAAGTTTGATAAAGGCGCCCACCGCAATCAAACTAAGAAACATCAGCTGATATAACTTAATGCCTTTTTCTCCTAGGCGCTTACCAGTTAGGTAGTACCAACAACGCTCGCCATAATAATGCCAACCTAAAATAGTGGTAAAGGCGAAGCAAACCAAGGCAATGGTCACCACGTACTGTCCGATAATCGCAGAGCCTCCGGCGGCAAATGCGGCGCTGGTCATGGCAGCTCCCGCAGTATCACCACTCCAAACGCCAGTAATAATCAGCACAAGTCCGGTCATGGTGCAGATGAGAATAGTGTCGAAAAATGTGCCAGTCATGCTGACCATGCCCTGCTCAACCGGCTCATTGGTTTTGGCCGCAGCGGCGGCAATAGGTGCACTCCCTAAGCCCGATTCGTTAGAGAATACTCCTCGTGCTATACCAATTTGTAGTGCCTGAGCAACCGTTGCCCCTAAAAAGCCACCCGCTGCTGATATCGGCGTAAAAGCGGAGTGCAGCACAAGTTGTAATGCAGGCAATATTTGATCGGCAAACAGTAGCAAAATCCAAATACACGCTAAAACGTAGCCCAGCGCCATTGTTGGTACTAACTTTTGCGCTACGTTAGCAATCCGCTTGACGCCGCCCAACGTCACCGCCGCCACCATTAACGTCAGCACAATGGCTGTAGTCCACGCAGGTACATCAAAGGCGATAGTCATGGCATCACTAATGGCGTTAACCTGTGCAAACGTGCCGATACCAAAAAATGCCACCCCTACGCCAAATACAGCAAATATTTTTGCCAACCACTTAAGACCAAGGCCGCGCTCAATGTAGTACATCGGGCCGCCAGCAATATTACCGCGGGCGTCGGTAGTGCGATATTTAACTGCCAACATACATTCTGCATATTTAGTTGCCATACCAAAGAAAGCGGCTAACCACATCCAAAATAGTGCCCCTGGACCACCAATTTTTATCGCGGTGGCAACCCCGACTATATTCCCGGTACCTATGGTTGCCGACAACGCGGTACATAACGCGGCAAAAGAGGACAGGTCACCTTTGCCACTTGCAGGCTTAAACAGCAAACTGAGTGCTAACGGCAGTTTAAAAACTTGGATCAGCTTTAATCGGATAGTGAGGTAAAGACCGGTACCAACCAGCAAACAGAGGGTGACAGGCCCCCAAACAATGGCGTTGATATCAGCTAGAAGTGCTTCAAAATTCATGGTATTCCTCGAGTATTAAACAACAGAACTCGCTATATTCAAACAGTTTGAAATAGGAGTTATTAATAATCGGAGGAGGAAAAGAAATGGCTAGTGTAGCGTGCTGCCGAGCGCAGCAAACGGTTTATCTGCCTCGAATGAGGACAGAAAAGGCGCAGCAGCAAACGACAGTGACTAATATCGATTTGATAAAAGTTAACACAGTCATCCTCTCCTCTGTCCTTTTGCCTGAGCGTTTCGCGTTAACAAAAAATGCTAACACTTTCGCCTTCGGCGCTGTGCGTCAATCAAGCTCACAAACGCTTAATTGCTCACAGTCTCTCCAGAGGCTCGTCCAGTAACAGTCCTCACCACATATACCCGTTCTACTTGAAGCTGCTCGTTTCAGAGGCATTGTGCCAGTTCAATTCTAGGCGCATTAATGTAGAAATGGTTATTCCCTTTTAAATTAGTGCAACAACGAAGTGGGCTGACACAAAGCCTTCTGCGATGGGCTTTAATGGACTTTACTCAGTGTTATTGATTTTACCAAGGGAATAACCATTAGTGGCAATCAATGCCGTGATTAAAGTCCATTAAATTCCCACTGAATCCTGCATCTCCAGGTAGAACGGGTATTAAGTGGCACCTGAAAGAGTGCTTTGCTTAGCATGATTAGCTAAATCAAAGTTGCCTCGTCGGTGTGGGGTTACTCCCCACTCTCCTGCTACCTTCATCCGAACGGATCCCATTAGCTTTGATATAAAAGCTAATGGGTCAAACAGAATGCGTTATCTATCCTCTAGCCTCAAGTGAGCCAGCTCACAGTTTATTCACTCATAAGATCAAATCGGATTGGCTGCTGTTTTAATCATCGCTTAAAAACAAAAAACCGACTAATCACCAGTGTCATTAGTCGGTTTATCAGCAATCGTTATCGACTGTCCGATGGGAAGTTAAGCGCTATTGCTTAGCCAGCATAACTGAGGCGACGCTCTTCATATTTATCAAACATCTGCTGCGCTTGATCATCAACATAGGGGCGTAGGCCACTCATCACCAAAGTTTTAATGCCGGTACCCACTAACTTATCGCCACTGTGTAATTCGAAAGTTAGCGTCACATCACCACGTTTACCTTCAATTTTTAAGTCTTGCTCAACCAAGGTCAACTCAACCTCGGTAAAATCGAGAGTCGTTAAGTCAAAAGACATGCTCTCGTAAATCACTAATGGTCTGGCAGGGTTAATCATCATTTGGCGCTGCTTCATCATTGGCACCAAAATATGCATAAAGTTAAGGCCTGAAAACGCCACATACTTGCGAATAAAAGACTCTATTTGCACATCACAATGACGGACATCGCCACTACGGTGCACATTTAGGTAGCATTTGTCTTTGTCATCTCTAATATCGAAATCTTCTTCAACGGCTGCTGGGAACTGCAGCTTAACGCCATCACCCACCATACCTGCAAAATTAAAGGTCATTTTCTGGCTTAGACCATATTCATTTAATACTAAAGAGAAAAGCAGATCGCCCGGTACACAAAAACGCTTTGCGGCAACGTCATGGATTGGATTGAAATCATGGGCAACGCTTTTAGCAAACTCACTCGCTTGTTCTGGAGCAATCACAACAGACTGGTTTGCTTTTTTAAAGAAAGAACTTAGGAACATAATCACTCAACAATCTTGTTAGCCTTCAAAGTGGCCGAGCATTGTATACCATGATTGAATTTTGACTCACCCGATGACTTCAACGAGTCATTTTTACGCTCATTTAAGTCACATTCTATAACCAAAAACTCTCACCAAAAATAACTTGTTCTAAGCCAATTCATATTAAAAATGGCTGAAATCGCTATTTTTTAGAGCGAATAAAATAAAAACGCCTCTCACCCACTTAAATGTAAAGAAAATAATCGCAATATACACCCCCAACAAAATCGGTAACTACTTGTTTAAAAAGAAAATTACAATAACCACCATCCAAATGCGGTTATATAAAAAACATAAACGCTTTACAAATGTTGATCTAAATCATAATTTAAATGAGAATAATTTGCATTATGTTAATCAATTGGTAAACTCCTCACAAATTTTACAACCCGCTATAACAAAGGGACTGAATGATGATGAAGAAAACCTTACTTGCTACTGCGCTAGTTAGCTTGTTTGCAACTCAAGGAGCTTATGCAGCCGATGAAACTGCTGAGCTACGTAAGATTATTGAGCAACAGCAAAAAGTTTTACAAGATCTTGAAAAGCGTCTTGATGAAACTGAAAAACGTGTAGAAAAAACCGCAGACGTAGTTGAAGAGTCAGCTTCTGAGTCAAAGAGTGCCACAACAATCGGTGGTTACGGTGAGCTGCATTACAACAACATCACTGACAACAAGTCAGGTAAAGATAAGAAAGCTATCGATTTCCATCGTTTCGTACTTTTCTTTGGTCATGAATTCACAGAAAGCACCCGTTTCTTCTCAGAATTAGAGATTGAACACGCCCTTTCAGGTGACGACAAGCCAGGTGAAGTCGAGCTAGAGCAAGCTTATATTGAGCATGACTTTAACGACATGTTCGTTGGTAAAGCGGGTCTATTTTTGATGCCAGTCGGTATCATTAATGAAACTCACGAGCCACCAGCATTCTACGGTGTTGAGCGTAACCCAGTTGAGAAAAACATCATCCCAGCAACTTGGTGGGAAGCGGGTGCTGCACTTAACTTAAAAGCAGCTCCAGGTTTAGCCTTCGATGGTGCGATTACTTCAGGTCTTAAAGTTGATGAAACTTATAGCATTCGTGGCGGCCGTCAAAAGGTAGCCAAAGCTGATGCCTCAGATCTAGCTTATACTGCACGTGTTAAGTACACAGCGGTACCTGGTCTTGAGCTTGCTGCAACGGCACAATATCAAGCTGATCTAACTCAAAGTACTGGTGGCGTTGATACAGCATCTGCAACATTGCTTTCTGCACACGCGATCTATTCTATCCAAGGTTTCACTGTTAAAGCATTGTACGCACAGTGGGATATCGATGGTAAAGAAGCCGAAGCTTTAGGACGTGACGAGCAAAATGGTTGGTACATTGAGCCTTCATACAAGTTCAATGACAGCTTCGGTATATTCGCCCGTTATAATGAATACGACAACAACGCTGGTAACAGCGATGACACTAACGTTGAGCAAACTAATGTAGGTATTAACTACTGGTTGCACGAAAACGTTGTCTTTAAAGCTGACTACGAAAAAGTGGGTGGCGCTAAAGACGCTGACGGCTTTAACTTAGGTGTTGGGTACCAGTTCTAATTTGAACTAAGCTCAAATAGCTAAATAAAAACGCTAGTGAGTGCTTATTTTGCAGCACTCACTACTTCTCAATAAAGAGTCTGTTCAAGATGAAATTACCCCTAGTTATATTACCAGTCTTTATATGTTGCTCATTGATGAGCGCTGCAGTAAACGCTAGAGGGACCTACCAAACACCAGAAGAGTTTATCGGCCAAGCCTTCAACGCTGATGTGCCTAAAGCAAAAGTATTCTGGATTGATGAGACCGCACAACAAACCATAGAATCTATTCTTGCCCACAGTTTTAAAAAGATGCGCCTGCGTTACTGGCAACAAGCCAATGAAAGCGTGTGGATAATGGATGAGATTGGTAAAGAATCTCCTATCACAGTGGCAATACACGTAAAAGACAGCGCAATAGCGCAGACAAAAGTGTTGGTATATCGAGAAAGTCGCGGCGATGAAGTCAGACATGACTTCTTTACTGATCAGTTTAAATCAGCCAAACTCAAGCAAGACTTACAACTCGATACACATATCGATGGCATTACAGGTGCGACATTATCAGTTCGTGCGTTAACAAAGTTATCGCGCATTGCCCTGTATCTCGACGATTATGTGATAAATAAAGACAAAGAATGACGCGCAAACATCCAAGCTTTAGAGTCAAACTGTTACGACAATTACGCCCTTGGCACCGCAGAATTGGAATATTTTCCACTCTGCTAGTGATGTTTATTGCCATATCTGGGGTATTAATCAATCACAGTAATCATCTAGCTCTTGATTCAGCCCAAGTAAAACAAAGCTGGTTGCTTGATTATTACGGCATTAAAGCACCGACAGAGATAAGCATTTACCAACAATCGCCCCACAAACTCGTTAGCGCTGGTAATCAGGTTTGGCTTGATGAACAACTTATCTTGGAAGCCAATAGCCTAGTGCTAGCGGTAACCGCCTATAACAACATGCTTGTTGCAGTCGATGCCAGTCATCTGTATTTAATGTCAGCCCAAGGAGATCTACTTGAAACTCAAGACAGTGCCACCGGTCTGCCACCCCATATACAATCATTAGGCTTACAACAGCACCTTTGGCTTAAAACTCAATCTGGATTATTTGTCGCTGATAGCGATCTTATCGACTGGTCTGAAACCCAACCACTGGCTGCCATTCCGTGGGTTAAAGCGTTAGACAACGCCAATAACGCTGAAGTCGCTGAGCAAATTCGTAGCAGCAGGCTGCACTGGGAAAGAGTGCTACTCGATCTACACAGTGGTCGCTTCTTCGGCAGCTTCGGCCCATGGCTAATGGATCTTGTAGCCCTGTCACTCATCATCATGTCTTTAACAGGCTGTTATATCTGGTTACAGCAAAAGCCTGCTAAAGTAAGAAAACGCAAAAAATAGCTCAAGCTTTCTGGCAGATAAGAGTGAAATCAAGGACGTAGATCCTGACTAGTAACGCTCTGCCGTTAATAAAGACAGTACCCACTTTTGCAATGCATCATCACTATAACGCGGATGCCAAGCGGCAATGACGTCAAACTTATCCGGCGACTGCGCTAATGCAATTTCCACCAGATCCAAGCTCTTAATCGCTCGAGATGGTAAAAACGCGATGGAGTCTGTGGTTTCAAGATACATGGGCACAATTGAAAAACACGGCGCTGAAACCACAATATTGCGGCTTAAGCCAAACTGCTTAAACCAATCATCGATTGAGCCTTTAAAATTGGGCCTAGAAGGTGAGGCTATAATGCTTGGGTAACTCGCGACCTCAGCTAATGAGGGTTTAGACTGGGCAATCGATGCATTCGGCGATGCCACACAAACATGATGCTCTTCAAACAGTTTAACTATTGGGTAGCTATCTGGAATGTAGTCAGGAAAAGCAATTGCCAAATTCACTTTACCGCTCTGCATCAGCTCATGCAGCTTATCGATTTCAAAATCTCTAACAATGAACTTTAACTTCGGTGACGCTAGCCTTAACTTAGCGATGAGTGCAGGCAACACCACCTGCTGCGCATAGTCAGTGGCCGCAATCACAAAGGTGCCGCTGATAGTTTTAGGGTCAAAACGGCTCGGCGTCAACAGCGCCTTGAAGTCACTTAGCAATTTATCCACGCCTATAGCCAGCTCTTCTGCATAAGGTGTGGGGATAAATCCATTGGTTTTTCGCAAAAATAGCCGGTCATCAAACACATCACGCAGCTTTTTAAGGTGCTCACTGACCGCTTGCTGCGTCATGCCTAACTGACTCGCCGCTTTCGAGGCATTCTGCTCGCGGATCAGCGCTTGAAACACCCTTAGTTGCTTTATGTCTAATCGATCTAGCTTACTCATTAGCTCCCCCTGCTTGCTGCATTAGCCGAAAATAACTGTACTCACTGCGCTGCTAAAACAAGTATAACTTGTATCACTAACAAATAAGCTTTGTTTCAATTTGTTTTACCTGTTCTCTATTATTTCCGCATCGAAACAGAACAGATGGTTGGAGAGCAATATGAAAACAGTAATTTTAATTGGTGCACTGGGTAAAATGGGTCAAGCGGCATTAATGGGTCTTGGCAACCACAAGGTGATTACCGCAGGGCGATCTGGCGATGTTGACCACATTGTTGATATCACCAACGAGCAATCAATCAGAGCCCTATATGAAAGCGTTGGTGAATTTGATGCAGTGGTGAACACTGTCGGAGCCTGCGAATACGCCAACTTCACTGAGATGACACAAACGCAGTGGATGAGCACAGTAATGAGCAAGATGATGGGACAAATTAACTTGGTGCGTATTGGCCAAGAATATATTACCGATGGCGGCTCGTTTACGCTCATTAGCGGTATTTTAAATGTTAAGCCGATCCCTTATGCCATTGCTGATGCTACCACCAGTGGTGCTATAGACACATTCGTTAAATGTGTGGCTTTAGAAATGCCAAGAAATCAGCGTATTAACGTGGTTAACCCCACGGTACTGGCCGAAGCATGGGATGTGTACGGTGAAATGATGCCTGGTTTTGAGCCAGTGCCCAGCGCATTGGTTGGTAAAGCTTTTGAGCGTTCAGTCGACGGTTTTATCAACGGTGAAGTGATTTTCGTCGACGCCTAATTCAGGCAGAGGCACAGCAATAAAGCATAGAGCTTGTCAGCTCTGTGCTTTATCTCAATTTTGAATCTACAGGTTTTAGAGCAACTCTCTCAATCGAGCCGTTTTCTTGGCTACAACAAATCGCACACTAGCGCGTTGTTCGTGACTGTCTAACGCCAGATTAGATAACAACTCACTACAGAAATCCGTGTACTCATTATCAAGTAACGCCTTGAGTTTTGTCATTCGGCTCAGCCTAGCTGACCAAGCTTGAATAATCTCTTTTGGCGCAGCACCAGAAAAATTAAGTTCCGCGTCGGTGACATCATTATCAACATGGATGATTTCAAAACCAATATTCTGCAACATGGTTTGCATTTTCGCGCCGAAATTAAAATCATATTTGCAATTTTGTGCCGAAGCTAACTCAAACTGTCGTACCCTTTCATAATAGCGGCTACCTTGGCTGAGGTTGCCAGAAATAAAGCAGGAAATATCCAATAAGGCAATCCAACCATTAGGTTGTAATATTGAATGTAGCTGTTGTAAATATGCTTGCGGCTGAACTAAATAAGAGAGTGAGTAACTCGCCCAAATGCCATTAATCTGCCCCAGAGAAGGATAATCGACAGCCAAAAAGTCGCTATGGATAAACGATTCATTATCAGCGCTTTTAGCCTGACAAGGCCGTACAAACTCGTCATTAATATCGATACCTACAACACGGCTAACTCGCTGAGAAAAATGACGCGAAACCTCACCAATAGAGCAACCGAGATCGACAACCGAATCGCTAGGCGTTAACGGAATTAACTGCAGATATTGCGGCCAATTTCGCCACAGTTGCTGTTTTTCATACTCATTCAAAAGACCCACTAGCGACTCCACACAGCTTGTCGAAACAAGGTCTATGCTGAAGCAAACAACACTCCTGCGCAACAAGACTGTGAAGTAAAAATATCGCTCTGTTTAATAACAGGGCGATATTATTCAATAGCTAACCACAGCATGAGCTGGTCACACAGCAACTAGCCTTACCATCGATTTCAGCCCCATCAACTAAACTCGCCAGATACGTATTCTTTAAATAGAAATTACTGAAGGTCTTCACGAAATCATCCGGTACCGTTTTATCTGCAAGACCGGATTCAATCAGCGCTGCCTGCCACTTCTGCACTTTTGGAAAACCATTAAGCATATCAAAGCCTGAGCAGTTTTTGATAACCGCCGCTCGGTGCAAAAGCGGCAACCACGCAATATCCACATTAGAGATAGCGTCGCCTTTAAAGAAAGCGCTGTCGCCAAGCTTGGCTTCAGCCTTAGCAAATGATTTTGACAGGTTAGCCAAACGAGTTTCAAAGGTCTGTTTATCTTTGCTGCCCATGGTGCCGCATTGAGCCATATAGTGTTTGCTAGCCTGATAAGACCAAGCTCGGTCGAGTGCTTTTTGCTCTGCTGATACCTGCTCGATTGGGGAATATTTATCATCTAGATACTCAACAATCGCATCAGACTCAAACAGTACGGTCTGGTCTTCTGTTACCAACACAGGTACTTGGCCATTGGGTGAAATATCTAAGAACCACTGCGGTTTATCACTCAGTTCAATATACTCAATTTCAAATGGCACATTTTTAGTGACCAGTGCGCCCATAACACGTTGCACGAAAGGACAGTTTTTAAAGCTAATCAGTTTGATCATTTTTGACTCCGAAGAAATTAATTGTTTTTCAATTCCCCCTTAAGACGCTGCCAATTAAAAAAAGACGCAGATTATCTAAATCTAGTTAGAAAAATAGCGGTATCGAAGAGACTTTCTCCTTGCAACTTTCAATTCATTAAGGCTCGACACGAATGTGCAAAGCCAAGGGCTCAACAAGGTAAATTCCACTATTAAAACCAATAAAAACAATGTTAAATTATGTTGGTGATCTAATGGATGAGATAGAGAGAGAGTAGTCAAATAATGAATTCAACACTTAAAATGCTAACCGCAAGTTTGTTATGTTTACATCTTGCGGGCTGTGAATACGTCGATAATATATTACATCCAGACGATACTGATGAAACCGTAATTGATGAAAAATTCAAAAATGATGCGCTGCAATTGGGCTTATCAGAAGCGATTGTGACTCAACTCTGCACGGCAACAAAGGAGATAAGTGTAAAGTGTATTAGCGTCTTAAATAGTGAAACTAATCAACAAGAAGTCAGATTTGAATATACTTATAATAATGTGACGCAGAATAATGATTACGCCAAAAGTACCGATGCTAGTCGTATTATTTTTCACCTGTCTGTCGACAATACCGCAGCCAGAATTGAGTTTGAAAATAACCGCAGTTACCAATTTAATGATGGCTATGAATACACTTGGGTGGAACCCACTGATATAACAACAGCGATTGTGGTCAATGACGCTAATGAATCACTGACCAAATTAGAGAATTCCGCAGTGATAAAGCGAGTGACAAACTCCAAGTTAACCAATGTCTCAACGGCCTCTCTTAACAATGACCAATATTCAATAACTGAAGCACAAGATATTGTTAATAGCGCCAATACAGTGTTATTTCCGGTACTTGTTGTTAGCGTCACGAGCAGTGATCAAACAGTGCCTGTTGATGCATCATTTGACATGTTCACGACCGGGCATAGCGCCATTTTATCTAACTTCTCTAGCGCTTTTTCAACCGCTATTGAGCAAAGCTGGTTCTAGGTTTCCTTCCCCACCAGAGAAAGGAGTATCAACTTAAAAGCTGATAGCTGATTAACAAGGGGGATCAATGAGAGTATTTATTTTAATCGCTACACTTTTGCTTAGTTCTTGCTCTTCAACTAATACTGAAAAAGTGATTCAAGATGATTTAGTAGGCACATGGGAACTGCTATACAACGACCAAGGAAGTTACTGGTTTAGCCATATTGGCTTTACTAAAGAAGGGCAAAAATGCAGCATCCGTTACCAATTTAACAACAATAAAGACATTGAAGTTGATTACTTCTTAAGTGATTTCTCGCTTGTACGCGGGGACATAATACTTACAGTTCAAGAAAGTACGTCGGCTTTTGTCGAACGAAATCAAGTGATAAAAGATCGTCTTATCACTCATTCCAGTGCTTCATTTACCCAACAAATGTTTTATCCCATTGCAGGTGACAGCGTTGACACCTTCGTAAAGCTTAATACCGTCAAACCAGAAAGTATCTGCAAAGTAGTCAAAAATCAATTTAATACGCCTATGGAAAGCACACTCACATCGCCTCAAGCTATTAATAAAAAGCACGTTAAATGAACCTTCCAAAAAGCAAATAACAAGCCTTATCACCAGTGCTAGTTATCCACCGATCAGCTTTTTCCACCACGGCAGCGGCTCACCACAATTAGCAACCGGCTGATAGCTTTCCCTTAAAGCAGGTACCTTGACCACATTGCCACAATCCGCTTGTTTGGCTGCGCCGCTATTACGATCAAAGTAACCTTGCACCGTACCATCGACAGGTGCCATACGTAGGCTGAGTGGAGGGCGATTTTTTAAGAAGGCTTGATACACCGCCATTGCGCCACTGCTGCCATAAAGCCCGGTTTTGCCATTATCGTCACGCCCAACCCAGATCGCCGCTACGTTTCGCTCATCAAACCCGGCAAACCACGAGTCTCTTGAATCATTGCTAGTGCCGGTTTTCCCCGCTAATGTCGTGCTTGGGAAAGTACTACCTAAGCGTTTAGCGGTGCCATTGTCGACCACTTGAGTCATGGCATATTTGACTAAGTAATTACTTGCTACTGGGATCGCTTGCGTCGCTGTGCGCTTAGGTGCAACTAGCGGTTGGTTATCCCCATCAAGTACCGTAGTGACAGAGTTTAAATGACGATAACGACCATTGTCAGCTACAGTCTGGAACACCTGCGCCACCATGAGCGGCGAGCCATTAACAGCGCCTAACAGCATTGAAGGATACTCAGGGATCTTATCTTTCCAGCCCGCTTTATCTAAGGTAGTTGCCACACTACTGACGCCAATAGCCATACCTAAATTAACGGTCGGCACGTTCATCGACTTTTTAAACGCGGTCAATAGCGGCACTTGACCGCGGAATTTTCTATCTACGTTTTGCGGTGACCAGGTTTTACCTTGACCATTTTTCAGGGTGATAGGTTCATCCTTTAAAGGCGTTGCTAAGGTGTACTTTTTCGGTTGATTAAGCGCGGTGGCATACACAAACGGTTTGATCAACGAACCAATAGGTCGTCTTATCTCTACTGCGCGGTTAAAGCCTTGATAACTTGGCACCTTATCTCCGACCATTGCGGCAATACCCGCTGAGTACTTATCGGTCAGCACCATGCCTACTTGCAAGGATTCATCATTCTTACCCAGCTGCTTAAGGGTCTGCTTAACCGCTTTTTCAGCAGCTTCCTGTGCCATAGGATCGAGTGTGGTATAAACCTTAATGCCAGACTGTTGTAGCAGAGCATCACCATAGCGTGTTGCCAATTCGTGTTTAACCACAGCGAAAAACGCCGGCAGTTTTTGGTGTACTGGTTTATCGGACTTTCTTAACCCTAATGGTGATTCAACTGCAGCTTCATATTGAGCCACATTCAGCTCTCCAGCCTCCATCAACAATCTCAACACTAGATCACGACGCTTCTGTGCACGCTCTTCATAACGCCACGGATTATAGTAGGAAGGGCCCTTAATAACGGCCACTAAAAATGCTTGTTGCGGCAGGGTTAACTCGCCTATTGGTCGACCAAAATAAAACTGTGAAGCGAGCCCCATACCATGAACGCCACGTGCTTTGTCTTGCCCCATATAGACTTCATTTAAATAAGCTTCGAGGATCTCATCCTTTTCATAACGAAAATCGATAATAATCGCCATCAAGGCTTCACGCAGCTTACGCGTCAAGGAGCGCTCACTTGAAAGGAAGAAGTTCTTGGCAAGCTGTTGAGTCAAGGTTGAGCCACCCTGCACTGTCCGCCCAGCACTGATATTGACCATCGCCGCGCGCAAAATGGCAAAAGGATTAACCCCATGATGCTCATAGAAACTGCGATCTTCAACCAAGATAAGCGCATCGATTATCGCTTGCGGCATCTTATCGGCCGCTACAAATAACCTATCTTCGCCATCGCCGGTAATAATTCTGTCCAATAATACCGGTTCCAAATGAAATACCGCGAGCTGACGTTGGTCGCTACTTCTTGCCACAGAACTTATGCCGTTAGAGTCAAAGGTGATCATCACTCTTTGTTCGGTTTGATCACCTTTAGGGTGTAAAAACGGTCGACGCCAAAGATCTATTTTGGTTTTCGATGCTGAAAACTCACCCACTTGACGCGGATTAGCCACTTTACGATAGCCAAGTAGTTTTAACTCAGACATCAACTGACCGTGGCTAACAGCGGCTCCAGGATAAAGCGCCATTGAACGGCTAAATACTTGGGCGGGCAGATGCCACTTCTGCCCTTCAAACTTGCGCGCAATAATTTGATCTAAATAGATGCCATAAGCGGCAACAACGACTGCTGCGATAACGCCAAGCTTCCAAGTTATAGACCAAATTTTACGGCCCCAACCCGATTTATTCGGTGATTTCTTATTAGCTCGCTTTTTACCGCCTTTGCCCGACGATACTCTTTTTACCGCTGGACGCTTGGTGGTTTTTTTAGTTTTCGGTTTAGGTGCCGCTTTATCTGTCATTACTGTTCCGCTGCCTAGCGCGACATCATTGTGCGCCAAAGGTCTTCTTTTTAGTAAATTTGGTGGGTTGTGTATTCGCTGGGTCATCAGGCCATAGATGATTTGGGTAACGCCCTTTCATCTCTTTCTTTACATGATCATATGGCCCTTGCCAGAAACTCGCTAAATCCGCTGTCAATGCTAAAGGTCGCCTAGCTGGAGATAACAGTTCCATAGTAAGCACTAACTTACAATTAGCTATTTTAGGGCTCTGCTGCATACCAAAAGCCTCTTGCAGTCTTACGCTTAAACGCCCACGTTGTTGTGCATCGTACTCAATTTTTGCATGGGTGCCGGTGGCCATAAGCCACCTCGTTGGTAACAAACTCTCAAGATGCTGTTGGGTAGCCCAAGGCATTAAATTAAGCAGCAGAGTATAACAATCTAATTGCTGTAATTGTGCCAAACTGCGCACATCATCCAGATAGGGTTTAAGCCATTCGTCTAACTGGCTGATCAAGCTAGCATCATCCAGGCTTGGCCAGTCATGTGACTTATCCAGATCAGCCGCAATCGCCAGTCGATAACGTAACTGCTCTGTGCGTTCATCAAACTTCAACAAACCTAAACCATTAAGCACAACCTGTTCTAAAATCGCATTTTTGATTAGCTTTTTATCCAACTGCTTCAGCGGGAGCTTGCTCAATAAGATTTGACCAACTTTTCGCTGCTCTTCAGCGAAAAAACGCCCTTTTGCGTCATCCCAACCACAATACTCAATAGTATCCACTAAGCCTGAGAGCTGATCAGTAAATAATTGTTCATTGAGTGTCGCGGCAAGATACACCTTGCCATTGCTTCGCCCTTCACTCTCTTGAAAGTCAGCAATCACTAACCAAGGCTGCCCAGACAAGTTATCATCGTTTGCTAATTCAACACCGCTACCGCCAGCCAACTGATAGCCACTTGCTCCACGCTGTTTAGCAATACGATCGGGATAGGCAAAAGCTAACAGCATGGCAATATCATCACCCGCAGCGTTGCTTGCCACCATTGATAATGTTTGTGACGAACTACTGCGAATGCCTAAGTTATTGAGCCACTGGCGGATCTGTTTGGCAGGCTCCGACGTTAATGCTTCTTGGAAATAGTGACTGATTTCACAGCCTTTACGGCTGTGGCCTCTTGCCTCTAAAGTGCCAGCTAAAATAGCAGCTAAGATCACTAGATTGTCATCACGCTCTTGCTTTGATAAACGCTGCGCTTTAAGCAACATGTGGGCGATTCGTGGCTGACAACCTAACTCATAAGCAGCTCGGCCGTGGGCGGTAATCACCCGTTTATCATCAACCATTTCAAGTGAACGGAGTAACTGCCAGCTTACCTCTTCATTGGCTTTTGACGGCTGGGTTAGCATAGGCAACTCATTGAGAGATTTAACCCCCCAGTACGCCCCATCTAACACCATCGAAATCAAGTCGGTATGCATAACCTCGGGTTCATCGGCTTTTATCAGTCGACCATGCTCCTCTTGACTCCACAATCGCGTACTAAAGCCAGCCATTAAGCGACCAGCTCGACCACTGCGTTGAGCTGCAGAAGCCTGACTTATTCGTTTGAGTGACAACCGAGTGCCCCCAGTTCTTGGATTAAAGCTTGCTTGGCGCTTATAGCCCGAATCAATAACCTGCGTGATCCCCTCAATCGTCAGACTCGACTCAGCAACATTGGTAGCGAGCACCACCTTACGAATGCCTGTTGCTGGCGGCGCAATAGCTTGATCCTGCGCCTTAGCCGGCAAACTGCCATATAGCGGGCAGATAACAAATGCATTGGGATCTAAACGCGGCGTTAGTAGGGTTTGTAACCGTCTTATCTCCCCTTGTCCCGGAAGGAAAGCTAACAGTGAACCTTGTTGTTGCTTATTTAACGCATCGATAATCACTTTAGCCATATGATCGAGCCACAATGATTGTGTGGGAGCAGCACGATAATCTAGCTCAACAGGGAAGCTACGCCCTGCACTACTAAGAGTGAGTGCATCAGGCATTAAGTCGCTTAATGGTAAGCCTGATAAAGTAGCTGACATTGCTAGTAATTTTAAATCTTCACGAAAGCTAGCTTGGATCTCTAAAGCCAATGCTAGCCCCAAATCAGTGGTTAGATGACGCTCATGGATCTCATCGAATATGACTAGCGCAATACCTGTCAACTCAGGGTCTTGCTGGATCATTCGCGTCAATACCCCCTCAGTCACAATTTCGAGGCGGGTATCACCACTAACCTTTGATTCTCCTCGAACTCGATAACCCACCTCAGAACCTAACGTACAACCTCGCTGCTTTGCTATAAACTGGGCAACATTTCGGGCTGCAACTCTGCGCGGTTCAAGCATTAAGATCTTACCGTCTATTTCATCCCAATCCAGCATCGCCAAAGGTAATGCCGTCGACTTGCCTGCACCAGTAGGCGCTTCAAGTATCACTTGGTTAGCTTGTTTAAAAGCACTTCGAATAGGCTTTAATAGAGTATGAATGGGTAATGAGGTCACTGGCATTGTTTGTAGTGGGGCTCGCTATGGCCGTATAAAACGCACCATACTAAAGTAATGTTTGCCAAGCAGTGTACTCTAAAAGCGCTAACAGGCTAAACTCTCAAAGGTGTTTATCTTTATTGTGGTACCGATTGATGACTAACAGCACACGCAACATAAGTACTGCGGCAGGAAAGCGGGTTTTTCTTGGCTTCTCACTTACCACGGAACAAACCAAGCAAATTGAAGCCATTCAGCTGCAGCTTCCTGCAAGTGTTAGGCTGGTACCTAGTCAAAACTTACACATGACACTGGCATTTTTAGGCTACGCCAGCAATGAGACTATCGGTGCACTTATCAATCAAATTGAAGCAATGGATAAACCGCGTTTCACAGTCTATTTAGATTGCATTGAACACTGGCAAAAGCCAAAAATACTCTGCCTTAAAGGTACGGCGTCAGATCCAAACCTGTTATTGATGGCAAATGATGGACAAGCAATTGCGCAACAGCTTGAATTACATCAGAGCGAACATCAATATAACCCGCATATAACTCTTTCTCGAAAAGCCAAAGCTGCAGTCTCCAATGTTCATTATAAGCCTCTGGCTATACAACCTAGCGCGTTACACCTTTTTGAGTCGTTTGCTGGCGAACATGGCGTAGAGTATCCAATATTGCACTCATGGCAACTGACATAATAACGCCCAAGCCCGCTGTTGAGCTCGGTAAAATTAGGCTAAGCTATGCCGCATTAGCACTGATAGGAACAAGTCATGACAACATCTGAGATTACCAAACTGCAATTAACCGAGCTTTTATCCTCTTGGAAACAGGGCAAGATCACAGCAGAAGAGCTACAAAACTGGATGGTGACTCATTACGATCCGCCTGAAGTTGTGATCGGTAAAGGTGAGCCTGAGTGGACACAAGAAGCAATGAATATCGTGATGAACGAATATGAGATTGCAAAGATAGAGAAGTTTCGCTTAGACAACGCACAGTATGCAATTGATTTTGTAAACTGTAGCGAAGCAAACTTTAATCAAACTAAGCATCTATTTATCCAAGATGGTTTTTCTGATTAACAATCATTAATGGACTTTTCTAGTTAACGCCATTAAAGCCATTCAACCACAGCCAATTTCGACACAAAAAAAGGCCACCTAAGCGTAGGTGGCTAATCGAAGAACTATTAATACTGTTTAACCTGATACACCATCACTTTTGGCGTACGAAACTATCAAGGAAGGTTTTGCGCTAAAGCTTTAATCACTTGTTAAACATATAGATAGCATAGGCTTAGATGATTGCCCATTGAGATAACTTGAATTTGTTTGAAATATTATGAATTGATATTAAACCGTTTAAATTCAAAGAAATAAGAACAAGGTATTTTTATAATTTATTGTTTAATAGCAATCAGAATAAGAAGTTGATCGACTCAGCGTGTTTTTGGCAAGCTAATTCAAGTTGAATAAACGACACAATGCGCCTTGAATTGAAA
Source organism: Shewanella sp. 10N.286.54.B9 (assembly GCF_041468565.1). Taxonomy (NCBI): domain Bacteria; kingdom Pseudomonadati; phylum Pseudomonadota; class Gammaproteobacteria; order Alteromonadales; family Shewanellaceae; genus Shewanella; species Shewanella sp. 10N.286.54.B9. Next base: position 1,336 of record NZ_JBFRIY010000022.1, on the reverse strand, counting down.
GCTCTGAGGAAGCTCTGAACTGAGCATAGCCCTAATGGAATTGCTATAAAGCTAAACTCAATGGTCTGAATCGAGCTTTAAACATTTGATAGTTAATGATTATCGCTTGTACTAATGATTAACAGCATCGAGTTTGTAGCACTAATGCATAGTGAATAGTGAATAGTGAATAGTGAATAGTGAATAGTGCAACAAAGTGAAGCAAGGAGGTCTAAAAGTGAGCTAATACCAATTGGTACAGTGTATCACTATCGATAACAACAGCTTGTCCGCCACTTTTAAAAATAGCATCACTGACCCCAGGGGAATCAACATAGGTGTATAGGTAAAAGTCGATGTCGTAACCAGCCGCACGAACCGCTTGTAACAATTTCAAACCAGCCAACGAATCCCCATGTCTCCCCATATCGGAAATGATCGCTTGATAGTTATACATCGATAGCAACATGAGCGCTTCTTCTGAGGTAACAGTGGTATAAACACCAACGTTTTTAGACTCCAAATAAGCCTTCTCAACTAAATTATTCTCAGGATGATCGTCAACCCACAATACTCGACCTAGCGCAGCTTTGGGTTCGCTATAATTTAGATCGCGCGCCGTGGCTGTTGTCTCATGTTGATGGTCATTACCTTGCCAAAACTGAAATAATAAGCCGAGCACTAAAAGTAGTGCAACCAACACCTTAGCAAAAACTTCCCACCAAGAAGTTGCTACCGGACTTTTACGGCGCTCTACAAAAGGAGCTGATGATGTTTTATCTTGAGGTGTGATTGTAGCTTTGGCCGCAGGTTGTGCTTTTGACAACTGTTTACCCAATGTATGTTCAAGCCGATACCCTCGACCATGAACCGTTTGAATAAGTGGCCCGGAATATCCAGCCTTACTAAACATTTTTCGTGTATCAGATACCAACTTTGACAAAGACATGTCCGATACTACGGTGCCGACCCAAATATTATCTAAACAATCCTGCTTTGAACAGTGTTCAGGATAATGGTTAGCAAGCAGTTGGATAAGCGCAATGTTACGCTCATCAAGGGCAAAAACATTGCCATTTACCTGTAACTCTGCAGCTTCACTATCGATGGTAAATTCGCTAAAACTTAATTTCATGGACGACAAACCAATACGCAAGCACCTATTAACAATACTGCAACAATAAACCAGCTTTGGCAAAGACTGTTTTCAGCATAATTGGCTTCATCAGGATTAATACCAATTCCATTAAAGAGTTGACCATTCAGCGGGAATTTAAATCACTTTAGACAAGCACGTGGGTTGTAGCTAATAGTTATTCTCGGCTCTAGCATCCTGCTTCGCTCTACCTTCTGCATC